>NZ_JAYGIM010000005.1:0-277072 GCF_034930985.1 Arcicella lustrica | reverse complement strand
ACATCCTTGCAGAATTAATGATTACATTTGATGATAGAATTTCACAAGTTGATTTATTGAGTTAGGGGGCTAGCCCCCTAACTCAATAAATCAAATGACACAGTTCTGTGAACACTCCCATATTGAATTTCCTATAATTATTCCGTCAATTGTTTCGTTCCAATAAATAATGAAAGAAATGCCAATTAAAAACCTTCTTTCAAAATTTTAATTGGCTTTCTACCTTCAATTTACCGTTTACTAATTTTACATAAAGATTTATGCCTAAAAAATTGAAAATCAATTAAACTTTTCTGAACTTCTCAGCAGATTTTTACAAACCCATTTAATTCTGTTTTTCGATTTGCTAAATCGACTCAAAGCTCTATGAAAACCTCTTTTTTTAGCCCAAAATCGGGTATCTACTTCCTGCTCATTTCTTTCTTTTTCTTGTTTTCTTGTTCAAAATTTGGAGATGTTTCTATCCGAAATATGAATTTTGAAGATGAGGTACAGCCTACGCAAAACCTTGTGTTTACTTTCAGTAAGGATTTGGTGAAAGAAGCTGATTTGAATACTTGGTCGTCGGAACCGTTGATTGAATTTTCGCCCAAAGTAGAAGGTAAATTTAAGTGGACTGCCACCAACGAATTGGTGTTTTCGCCAGCTGTTGGTTTTGAACCTGCTACCGATTACTCGGCAACAGTCTTGAAAACTATTCTGGCAAAAGCTGAAAAAGATTTGGGTTTGGATGTCGATAAAATCAAGTTTCATACGCCTTATTTGAAAGTAGAAAATATAGAATCTTTCTGGACAAAATCAAGAGAGGACGGACAGGCTACAGCGATGTTGAAAGTGAATTTCAATTATCCTGTCAATCCACAAGAATTGGCAAAAGTATTGGTTTTGACGGATGAAGACGGCAAGCAACAAGAGTTTCAAATCACACAATCGGGTGCTTTGGCGAATGTGTTGGTGAAGCTGAAAAATCAAAGTAATGCCAGTGGAAAGTCGTTTAAAGTAACGATTGAAAAAGGGCTTTCGATGCCTAATTCTAACTTTGAAACACCAGAAGAATTAAGCTTAGAAACTACTTTGCCCGATATAAAAACGTTAGAAATTATTGATATTCAGCATGGTTTCGAGAGTAATCAAGGTTATATAAAAGTAATTACCAACCAAAGTGTGCCGACTGAGTTTTTACAAAATATGTATGCTATTGAAGCCGATGGAGGAACAAAACAGCAAGAAGCAGTAGAAGAAGCGGTGATAGAATACGATTCTACGGGAAATCCTATCGAGAAAAATATTGAAGTAAAAATACCTGAAAAGACGAACCTGACAATGAATACCAAAGTCGAAACGATAGACAATGGTTTTATTATTCGTGGAGATTTTAATGAAAGTGATAATTATATTCTAACGATTAATAAAAACATCAAAGGTGTAATGGGCGCAACTTTGTCAGAAGATTATATCAAAGATTTATACTTCGGACAAATGCCTGCTTCTATTGGTTTTGTGAATAAGAAAGCCATTTACTTATCGTCAAAAGGGAATAAAAATATTGCCGTAAATATCGTTAATACACCCAAAGTGAATGTAAGAATTGCGAAGGTTTATGAAAATAACATTTTGCATTTTATGAAGAATGGGCGGTATCAGGATTATAACGACTACAATGAAGAAACGGGCGAATACAAAGCAGGTTCGTTTATGTATGACACCGATGAATCGGGGCAATATTCGGATGTGATTGTTAATAAAACGGTTGAGACTTCTAACCTGAGCAAAGTAAAAGGTGTGCGTGCCTTGAATTTATCTTTGCCAGAACAGAATAATATCAAAGGTATTTACTTAGTCAGTTTGAATTCAAGTGACGAAT
The DNA here is from genome assembly GCF_034930985.1 of Arcicella lustrica. NCBI lineage: Bacteria > Pseudomonadati > Bacteroidota > Cytophagia > Cytophagales > Flectobacillaceae > Arcicella > Arcicella lustrica. The sequence continues at coordinate 275,208 of NZ_JAYGIM010000005.1, read as the reverse complement.
ATTACAACAGTGCCACCAAATTGGTGAGTATTTCAGACATTGGTTTAATCATGAAAACTTCTGAAAACGAAGTAGTCGTTTTTGCTAATTCTATCAAAACGGCTGACCCCATGCGTGATGTAGAAATCCGTTTGGTTTCAAGTAATAATCAAACCATTCAAACTGCCAAAACAGATTCAAAAGGCATTGTTACTTTCAAAGATTTAAAAGCTTCTGGCTTTAAAGTAGCGATGATTTCTGCCCATACTGCCGACGATTTCAATTACTTATTGATGGATGGTTCTCAAGTAGAAACCTCTCGTTTTGATGTAGAAGGCAAACGTGATAATACTTCTGGTTTTGAGGCCTTTTTGTATGGCGACCGTGATATTTATCGTCCTGGCGAAACTATTAATATGAATACCGTTATTCGCAAGCAAAACTGGGAATCGGTTGGAGAAATTCCTGTGAAAATTCGTCTTTTGTTACCTAACGGACGAGAATTCAAAACCTTTAGAAAAGAAACTAATCCACAAGGAGCTGTCGCTTTATCAATTCCAACAAGTACTTCTTCGATTACTGGTACTTACGTTCTTGAAGTACTGAACGCCAACGATGTTTTGTTGGCTTCCAGAAATATTGCGATTGAAGAATTTATGCCTGATAGAATTAAGGTTGATGTAAAAGCCAACAAAGAGTTTTATCGCAATGGCGAAACCATTCAAATTGGAGCTACAGCACAGAATTTATTTGGACCACCTGCTTCAAATAGAAATTACGAAATGGAAATTGAGCTGAAAAGAAAACGTTTTGAAGCCAAGGCATTTAAAAACTATATTTTTGATATTCAAGACAATACGAATTTTGAAGCCATTCAAAGGGAAGGTGTAACCGATGCCAATGGTATGGCAAAAGAAAACTTCCTAATTCCTGCTACTTATAGCAACATGGGTGTGTTGGAAGCTAAAACTTTTGTAACAGTTTTTGATGAAACGGGTCGTCCAGTAAACAGACTCAAAAAGGTTGATGTTTTTACACAACCAGTATTTTATGGTATCGGAATGCCCGATACTTATATCAGTACCAATGTACCCGTACAAATTCCTTTGGTAGCTTTGAATAAGGATGGGAAACTTGCAAATGCAAATGGTAAAGTAGAAATTGTTCGTTTTGAATACCAAACTGTTATTCAGAAAAATCCGAATAATACCTTAAAATATTCTTCTAAAAAACAGACGAAAGTTGTCTATTCAAGGGCTTTATCTTTTGAAAATGGTAAAACTTCTGTGGCTTATGCTCCGCCAGTTTCAGGTGAATACGAAGTAAGAGTACATAGCGAAGGTGCAAAATCTTGGACGGCACAAAGTTTTTATGCTTATGGTTTTGGCAGTACTCAAAACAGTTCTTTTGAAGTAAACAACGAAGGGCAAGTAGAAATGGAATTTGATAAAGAAAAGTACAATGTAGGCGACAAAGCCAAAGTACTCTTCAAAACGCCTTTTGCTGGAAAATTGATTGTTACGATTGAAAGAAATCACGTGTTAGAAAATTTTGTGATTGAAACCGACAAAAAATCGGCAGAGTTGAGTTTCCCAATTCGGAAAGAACATTTGCCAAATGTGTATGTTTCGGCAACGTTGATTCGTCCTTTGGATAATGCCAATTTACCGCTGACTGTAGCACATGGTTATGCGCCAGTCATGGTAGAAGAACTTGATAATCAATTACCGATTGAAATTGTGGCGGTTGAAAAATCTCGTTCAAAAACCAAACAAAAAATAACCATTAAAACCAAAGCTAATACAGAAGTAACGATTGCGGTAGTGGACGAAGGAATTTTGCAATTGAAGAATTTCAAAACGCCCGACCCTTACAAGCATTTTTATCAAAAACAGGCTTTAGAAGTAAACAGCTTTGATTTATATCCTTTCCTTTTTCCAGAATTATCTATTTCGGGAAGCTCGTCGGTAGGTGGCGATGGTTATGATTTGGAAAAAAGAGTCAATCCATTAATCAACGGCAGAGTAAAATTAGTAGCGATTTGGTCGGGCATTGTGAAAACTGGTTTTGGCGGAGAAACTACTTTTGAAGTCGATATTCCACAGTTTTCTGGCGATTTACGCATCATGGCAGTTGGCTACAAAGACGAAGCATTTGGCTCGGCTACCAAAAACATGAAAGTTGCCGACCCATTGGTAGTAAGTACGGCTTTGCCAAGATTTGTTTCGCCTAATGATGAAATACAAGTACCCGTAAATATCACCAATACTACCAAACAAAATGCTTCGGTTATTGCCAATATTACTTTATCGGGCGGACTGATGGTTACGGGACAAAGAACGCAAAATTTGGTTATTCCAGCAGAAAAAGAAGGTAGAACTTATTTTTCCGTAAAAGCAGGAGCGATGACGGGCAATGCCGTAGTAAACGTTACGGTGAATGGTTTGAAAGAAAAGTTTACTGAAAAAATAGATTTAACCATTCGTCCAAGTACTTCTTTGATGAAAACGGCTGTTGCTGGACAAGTAAATGGTGGCGGAACAGCTACGGTAAATTTGGTGCATGATTATTTACCCAATAGTATCAGTTCAGAAATTACGTTGAGTAAATCGCCAATGGTGCAGTTTACCAATCAGTTCCAAAGTTTGTTAGATTATCCTTATGGTTGCGTAGAACAAACTACGGCTTCGGCTTTTCCACAATTGTACTTTGCCGATTTAGTAAAACAAATTCAGTCGGGCAAAAAGCCTTATATGAAAACGGGTGATAATCAGTTGAATCCACGCTTTAATGTAGAAACTGCCATTCGCAAATTAGAAACGATGCAATTGCCAAGCGGAGGAATGTCCTACTGGCAAGGTGGCGAGCGTGAATCTTGGTGGGGTTCTGCTTTTGCCACGCACTTTTTGTTGGAAGCTCAGAAGAATGATTTTGAAGTAAATAATACTACTTTGGGCAAATTGATTGAATACCTCAGCAATCAATCAAACACGAAAAAGACCGAATATGAATATTATTATCAAGGAAGTGGCTTTACGACCAAAGTAATTGCAAGCCGAGAGACCATTTATAGTTTGTACGTTTTGGCTTTAGCTGGCAAACCCAACCGTTCGGTAATGAATTATTATAAAGCCAATCCGAATATTTTAACAACTGATGAAAAGTATTTATTAGCGGCCGCTTATAGTTTGATTGGTGATGTAAGAAGTTACTCAGCCATTTTACCGAAAAATTATGCTTTTGAACAAACCGAAAAGCAATCTGGCGGAAGTTTCAGCTCGCCGATTAGAAATCAGGCTTTGGTATTGAATACTTTAATTGATACCGACCCGAATAATATTCAGATTCCTACTTTGGCAAGACAACTTTCCACAGTACTCAAACAAGAACGTTGGCTAACTACGCAAGAGCAATCTTTTGCCTTTTTAGCTTTGGGTAAATTGGCGAAAAAAGCCAACGCAAGTAACATTACGGCTTCGCTGACTACGAATGGAAAAGTGGTTGGTAATTTTACCACAAAAGATTTATTGGTCAAAAATATCGGTACTCAGTCGCAGATTCGCACACAAGGAAAAGGGAGTTTATATTACTTCGCTCAGGCAGAAGGTTTGAGTGCTTCGGGCAAATACGAAGAAACGGACAATATTTTGAGAGTGCGTAAGCAATTCTATACTCGTTCAGGACAACCTTTGGGCGAAGCTAAATTCAAACAAAATCAATTGATTGTGGTAAAAATTACTTTATCCATATCGAATGGTTTGAATGTGGATAACGTGGTTGTGACAGATATGCTTCCAGCAGGTTTGGAAATTGAAAACCCAAGATTGAATGCTGACAGAGATTTAGTGTGGATAAAAGACCAAAGTACGCCAGAGTATTTTGATATTAGAGACGATAGAATCAATTTCTTCACCAATGTTTCCGACAAAACTCAAACGTTCTATTATTTGGTAAGAGCTGTTTCAAAAGGTAAATTCCAAATGGGACCAGTTTCGGCAGATGCGATGTATCGTGGAGAGTACAGAAGTTATTCAGGTGGAGGTGTTGTTGTGGTGGAATAGAGTGAAAGCATTGAGATTTCGGATATTCTTCCGAAATCTCAAATCACAAATCCAACATTAACCCTTGGCTTTTCTTCCAGTCTTGATAACCTTTCATTGCCAAAACTAATAAAAGTAAATACAATAGACTTGTTCCGTAAAGCCCTTTGTATAAGTACATTCCTGTATAAAAAAAGTCTGCGCCAATCCACAAAATCCAGTTTTCGAGGTATTTTCTTGCCATCATCCATTGGGCAATTAAACTGATTGCCGTCAGTGCTGAATCTACATAAGGCAAACTAGCATCCGAGTATTTACTGTGCATATAGCCAGAAGCCAATGTGAAAGCTAAAAAAATCACAGAACAGGCAACCCAAAATTTAGTAGGCATTGCTGTCACGGGCAATTCTGTTCTTTCTTTACCTCCAAAAAGCCATTGATACCAACCATAAATACTTAAAATGATAAACACAACTTGCAATTCCATATCCGAATACAATTTGAATTGCCAGTAAATCACGCCATAAACTCCAGAAGAAACAATTGCCCAAAACCAGCCCCAAATATTTTGGCGAGTATTCAACCACACACAAATTAATGTTGTGAGTATCCCTAAGCCTTCTAACCAGTTTTGTTGGATGTATTCTTGCATGATTATCTAATTTGAAAATGTGAGAATTTGAAGATTTGAAAATGTTTTATGATTGATAAAAATAAAAAAAGCTCATAACTCAAGGCTTAAAGCTTTTCCTTCCTCTTTTCTTTCATCACCTTCTTTTCAAGTGCTTCGTAGTATTTACAAAGATGCTTCAACGCACATTCTCCACATTTTGGACTTCTTGCTACGCAAATATATCGTCCATGAAGAATTAACCAGTGATGTGCCACAGGTACTGATGCTTCTGGAATATATTTAATCAATTCCTTTTCAACCGCTAAAGGAGTAGTTGCTGTTTTGGCGACTAAACCAATCCTGTGAGATACTCTAAAAACGTGTGTATCCACCGCCATTGCGGGCTGATTATAAATCACCGAAACAATTACATTTGCAGTTTTACGACCAACACCCGGCAAAGTTTGCAATTCTTCAATAGTGCTTGGTACTTCTGAATGATATACTGAAACCAAACGTTGTGCCATGCCAATTAGGTGTTTGGCTTTATTGTTAGGATAAGAAATCGAGCGGATATAATGAAACACCTCATCAAACTCAGCTTTTGAGAGTGATGAGGCATCGGGGAAACGTTCAAATAAAGCTGGTGTTACCATGTTCACACGCTTATCAGTACATTGTGCTGATAAGGATACCGCTACCAATAATTCATAAGGCGTGCGATAATGCAATTCCGTTTCTGCAATCGGGAAGTTTTCGGTGAAATAAGCAATTAGCTTTTGATAACGTTCTTTCTTGAGCATGGTATGGGTATAATTTAAAAGAAGCCTTCGATTTAGGCAAAGGCTTCTTTTAAGAATATTAAATTTTATGTTGAAGAATATTTAAGTTTTAGGCTATCAAAAAACTTATCAACTCATAATCTCATAGACTTCACTTACAACATTTCTGCTTCACGCTGGCGGTTTACTCTTGCCGAAACTAGAATACTTACTTCATATAAACCCAATAATGGAATAGTGACCAATAATTGAGAAATCATATCTGGAGAAGGTGTAATAACTGCGGCAACAATCAAAATCACAACAACTGCATGACGACGATATTCTCGCATAAATGATGGCGTAAGTACTCCAACTCGTGAAAGTACATAAGTAATCATTGGTAATTGGAAGGTTAGTCCGCAAGCCAAAGTCATCATCGAAAGTAATGAAATATAATCACTAATATCGAATTGGTTTTGGATAGATTCGTCTAATTTAAAGCTTGCCAAAAAGTTGATTGCCATTGGCGAAACTACAAAATAACCAAATGAAACACCCATGAAGAAAAGTAATGAAACCCAGAAAACTGCTCCACGAGCCGCCTTTGCTTCTGTAAGTTTTAAGCCTGGTTTTACAAAGCGCCAAATTTCCCAGAAAAAATAAGGGAAAGAAAACAACAAACCTACAAGGATTGATTGCGTAAGCGCCATCATAAACTGACCTGATACTTCTCTACTTTGTAAAATAAAATTCGCTTGTGTAAAACACAATCCCTCTACGCCCGTAGCATCTGCTAGTTTACAAAGCATTCTGTTCGTCCAAAATTCAGATTTTGAAGGCCCCATAATTACTTTTCCAAAGATTTCTTTTTGGAAAATCCATGCGATAATTGTAAATATCAAAATAGAGGCTACCGAACGTAAGATATGCCAGCGGAGTTCTTCGAGGTGGTCAAGGAAGGTCATTTCTTCACCTTCTGTTTCGTCTAATTCTTTGTCAGATTCTTGGTCTAAAGCCATTTGTTGAATATTAATTTGCTATTTTAGGGTAAGGATTTCTCTTAAAATTTCCTTTTTACTTGCCTTGAAAAAACCATTGCTTAACTACAAAGAAGCAATGGTATAATTGTTCTGATGCAAAAGTACATCAAAAACACAAAAAAACTTGATTACCTGTGTGATTGTATGTTTAATTATAGGGTTTATGTGAAGATACGAGCATATTTGAGGCATAAAAAAATCTCCAAATATTCAATAATGAAGCATTGGAGATTTTTCAGTATGGAAAGAATTCTATCAAATATTGTTTACTGTAATGATTTCTATTTTCTGATTTTGTAAAATACTTAAAGGAAAAACGGTATTGCTTTCGCCTGTTTTTAAGGTAATAGAAGTGGTATCAATCGTAATGATTTCGCCTTTTACACCATCCAACACTACAATTTGTCCTTCTTTGAATTTGTTTTTACTATAGAAATTTGAAAGAATATTAGCTAAAACATCTTTCGATGCCATGCCATAACCTACCGCAAACGCTAAAATAATTCCACCAATAATCAGATTAAAGCTAGATTCTAGCAAACTCGTTTCAATACCAGCCTGCTTCAAAGCCGCAATCAGGGCGATAATCAAAAAGAAAAAGAAAACAATGTTTCCCAATAATTTCCCTGAATCTATTTTCAAGGATTTACAAATATTAATGACCGAATTCTTGAGTGCATCGGCAATCATTACTCCAGCTAAAAGCATCAATGCCGAAGCAATTAATTTAGGAATTAAATTGACCAACGACGTTACCATGTCTGTCAGTACTTTCATGCCTAGCGTTTCGGTTGCTGCTGTTACAAATACCAGCATAATAAAGTAATAAAGCGTTTTTGAGGCCAGCTTACTTAGCTTAATTGAACCAAAACGCTGAATAATTTCGATGGTATTCAGCTTGTCGCCAAGTTTATCAAATCCAGTTTTTTCAAGACCTTTCTGTAAAATATTCGTTACTATTTTGGCGATAATAATACCAATAATTAACAAAACGATTGCTCCAAGGACTTTAGGAGTAAATAAAAATAGCTGCTCTAAAAGCTTTTGAAAAGTTTGAAAAAGTATCTCTTGAATATTAGGCATAATGGTAATTGTTTTCTGAAATGAATAAAAAGAAAATCAAACGTTGGGATTTTTTTCTTTGATGTGTATATCTTCTATTGATTTGCTAAAAGTGTTGATGAAATTGCCTACAAATAATTCTACCAAAACAGCAGTATTTCTGATGGTTTCGATTTCTGCTATCAGAGCAGACTTTACGTGAGCAGGTATTTTTTTTTCGGTGTCGATATTTTTAAATGAATTATTGTTCATGATTAAAAAAAACATGGATGGCTTTTGTGATAATCACTCCCCAGAAAAATAAACTTTCTAAGTATGCCTTTTTGAGTTTGTCTTTCGCTCTGAGCAAACGCATTTTAACAGCACTTTCAGAAATATCTAAATTGCCAGAAATTTCTTTGATACTCATTTCATCTTGATACTTCATCATCAAAATGGTTTTGTCTTCAGGAACAATTTGCTGTAAAGCTTTGCGAAGTCTATTGGCTTCCATTTCTGCTAATTCAGTTTCATCATCATCTTCAACTACATCAAAATGTTCTTCAATAGGGTTTTCAGCAAACCTTTTCGTGATTCTTGTTTGGTCAATACAGTAATTATAAGTAATAGCATACAGCCAAGTAGAAAACTTGGCGGTTTCCTTGAATGAAGCAATATTCAGCACAAGTTTCATGAAAATATCATGAGTATAATCTTCAGCTTTAGCTTCGTCTTTGACGAACGATAAGCATTTGCGATAAATTTTATCAGCATAACGGTCGTAAAGTTGTTCAAAATAGAGATTACTTTGATTGTCGATGTACAGGGAAACTAATTGCTCGTCACTTAAATTTTTAAGATTCATTGATAGGTAATGCTAAATTCTCAACATGAATTCTTAACCGTTTTTGATTTTCCGTCAATTCGGTTAAACAACTATACTTTCAGAGGGAATTTTGGTGGGCAGTGACGCTGTGTGTTTTGGAATACGAAAATAACAAAAAATATTTTAATCCTATTATATATTAAATAGCGAAAAGCCTTAAATTAGCTAAATCGCAAGGTTTTATATAATATTTTTAATAGAAGGAGCGTTCAAATTTATACATCATAATTTTTTGAAACGATGAAAAACTTCAGTTTTTTTTGCCTAACTATCTTGCTTTTAGGAGCTTGTAAGAATACCCGAAAACTTGCAAATGCCAATTCGGAGCAAACTGCAAAAAATGCGGAAAACCTTGCCAAAACTATTTTTACTTTAGAGAAAACAGCTTGTTACGGTACTTGTCCCGTATATAAGTTGAATGTCTTTGAAAACGATAGTTTAGTTTTTGAAGGCGAGAGGTTTGTTGGAACAATAGGTTTACATACTAAAAAACTGAAGAAAGGAACAGTGGCGCAACTCAAGAAAACATTCAGAGAAGCTAATTTTTTCAACTTCAAAAGTAGTTATGAAGCCCATATTAGCGATTTACCTACTACGATTATCGCTTTCAACGATGAGTCGAAAAAATTAAAGATTACAGACTATCACGGTAGTCCTGAAACACTAAAAAACCTAGAACAATTACTCGCTAATTTGGTAGCTGATGAAGTACAAATCAAAAAAGAGTGAGTTTGAAAATTTAATGATTTTATAATAGAGGATATATTCTGATTAGATTTAACTTTGTTGAGACATGAGTGGAATGATTCCCAAATACAAAAAACGCAGTAGAGTAAAGGATTCTCTTGTGGGGAATCTTTTTTCCTTTCTTAATAATTTTATGAATACAAAGCAAACGCCAGATGAGAAACGTCGTCTTGAAAAAGTCATTAACAAATCGTATGACGTCATTGAAAAGTCTGACTATATCAGCCGTGATTTAAGTTGGTTAAAATTTGATGAAAGAGTACTTGACCAAGCAAGAGACGTTCGCAGAAATATTTTCGATAGATTAAAGTTTTTAGCCATTACAGCATCAAACCTTGATGAGTTTTTTACCATCCGTGTAGGTTCTTTGTACAACTACATCGACTACGGTAAAGAACGTACAGATTACTCAGGTTTGAGAGAATTGCCTTTCAAAAAGACTTTGATGGCTGCCACACAATCTTTTGTGACCGAAACACAAAGATTGTATAAAGAAGATTTATTCCCAGAATTTTTAGGAAATGGCTTTAGAGTAATCGGCTTGAACGACCTCAATCATGAGGAAATGGAACAAGTACTTGATTATTTCAATCGTACCATTTACCCAATGCTTACGCCTATGGTTTTCGACCATACGCATACTTTCCCGAGTTTATTGGGCAAAACCTTGATTTTTGGGGTTGTCACCAAAAGCGAAGGCGAACGTACTGAAAGTAACATCAACGAAAGTAGAAAAATTAGTTTTGTACAAATTCCACAAAACTTAAAACGCTTTTATGTGGTAGAACGTGAAGACGAAATCATGTTTTTACCCATCGAAGAAATCATTCGTCATGAAATCTGGAAACTCTATAAAAATGTAGAAATTGAATCTGTCGCTTTATTCAGAATTACCAGAAATGGCGATTTTGATTTGGTAGAGCATGAAGATTCTGAAACAGATTTCATTGACGAAATCAAGAAGAAAATCAAAGACCGTCGTTTGGGAAGAGTAACCCGAATAGAAATGGAAGGTGGTTGTTCGGAATGGATGTTACAGATGATGTTGAAGCGTTGGAAGCTTGAAAAAAACGATATTTTTTTCAGCGATACGTTGATTGATTTTACAGCATTCTGGCAAATTATCAAACATGCAGAATTAAAATCAAAACAAGTTGCCCAAAGAGCATCAGTGCCAGCCTTGGGTCAGCTAACACAAAAACCAGAAAATATTTTTGAAACGATGAAACAAGGAGATATACTCCTGCATCATCCTTACAACAATTTTGAACCAGTACTCCAATTGCTTGAACAAGCAGCTGAAGACCCACAAGTATTGGCGATTAAAATTACACTTTATAGAATTTCAAAACATTCACGCATTGCAGAAGCCCTTTTACATGCAGCTGAAAACGGTAAACACGTTTCGGTATTGTTTGAAGTGAAAGCACGTTTCGATGAAGAAAATAATATTCGTGAAGCACTTCGTTTACAGAAAGCTGGCTGTTTTGTGATTTATGGAATTCCGGGATTGAAAACTCATACAAAACTCCTTCAAGTAATTAGAAATGAAGGAGATATGGTGAAAAGCTACGCTCATTTATCTTCTGGAAATTATAATGAAGATACTGCTAAACTTTATACTGATATTGGTTTGCTTACGACAGATGAAGTATTGACAAGAGATATTTCTGAGTTTTTCAACGTAATTACTGGACATTCCCAACCGCATTCATATCAAAGATTGATTACCGCTCCACGTGATATGCGTAAGAGTTTGGTAAAAATGATTCAGCACGAAGCAGATAATGCCAGAGCTGGTTTACCAAGTGGGATTTGTTTTAAAATCAATTCGCTACAAGATAAAATCACGATTGATGAATTATACAAAGCTTCACAAGCAGGTGTAAAAATTCAATTGATTGTTCGAGGAATCTGTTGTTTGCGTCCGCAAAGAAAAGGTTTATCTGAAAATATTACAGTACGTTCTATCGTCGGAGATTTCTTGGAACATACTCGTATTTATTATTTCCATAACAATGGCGATCCTAAAGTTTATGGCGGTTCTGCCGATGTAATGGTAAGAAGTTTTGACCGTAGAATTGAATCGCTTTTTGAAATTTATGGCACACAAGTTAAACAACAAGCCATTCATATTTTAGATTGGAATTTGAAAGACAATGTCAATGCTTATACCATGCAGGAAGATGGTTCTTTTATACAATGTGCTTCGCCTGCTGAATGTGGAGATGAAACATTTAATATTCATAAGAAATTCTTTGAAGTAAATGCCACAGAAGTAATGGAAGCCAGATTATTTCAGGAAGAAGAAATGATTGAGGAAGCATTAGGCACTGAAGTTTAAAAGATTTAATCTTCAGAAGTTGAGATGCCCAATAAGTAAAAAAAGGCGAACGTTTGCTAAATGTTCGCCTTTTTTGCGTCCTTTACAATAAAAAGGCGTCTTTCAGAAAAACTTCGTTTTATGAATGCAATATCCACATCCAAAGCCATAAAATTTAATCAGATTTGGTTAGACTTCAGTAAACCTGTCAAAGAGTTTATTCGGAATCAAACACATAATGCTGAGGTGACCGACGACCTTCTGCAAGAAGTATTTATAAAGATTCATCAACATTTACATGAATTGCGTGAAGAAGAACGCCTAGCTGGATGGGTTTTTCAGATTGCCAGAAATACAGTTTTAAATTACTTTCGTTCAAAGAAAAGAGCACTTGAGCAAGAAGATACTGTCTATCAAAACAATTTAGAACAAACATATTTTAGCGAAAATGAACTGAACACGATGGTAGCCCAATGGCTTGAACATTTTAGACAAGACCTTGATCCAAAGTACGAAGAGGCACTTCGTTTAGTAGATATTGAAGGATTATCGCAAGTACAATTAGCTGAAAAATTAGGGATTTCAGTTTCAGGAGCAAAATCAAGAGTGCAACGTGGCAGAGAGCAATTGAAACAAAAGCTCATGGATTGCTGTCCCGTAAAAGTAGATGCTTACGGAAACATTATAGAAATACGAAACAAAAAAGGAGAATGTCTTTGTGCTTAACTTTCGACGAAAATTAATTCAAAGAAGCTTCATAAAATGGTTTTAAAAGTCTGGAAGTTTTAGAAGAAAGAATACGATACTGCTCCATTTTTACATGTGAAGGCGTTTTTTCTAACTTTCTAATCACGAATTTTAAAGGTGTTTCTCTTGAAACAAAAACCAGAGAAATAAGCCAGTCTTGCGTTTGTGATTCTACCAAATAGCCAACTAAAGAATCGCCAAGCCATTTTTCCTCTAATAATTGTAAATCGTTGCCAGCTCCCTGAGAGTTTTCCTGAAAATCGTAATCGAAATGAAAAATATCCATAGTATTATATTTTATTATTTCAAGAATTTTTATAAATATAACGATAGTGTTGAGCTTTTGTTATTTTTTCAAAAGAAATATTTAAAAACCTGCGTCCATTTTTAAGATTCGGGTTCTTTCATATAAAAAACAAGATTATTATGAAAACGCAAGAAGAAAATTTAAAAGACATTGTTAAAGAAAAATATGGGGAAATCGCCCTTCAATCAGCCGAATATAATGCCTCAACTTGTTGTGGTGCTGGACCTTCTGGTACTTATACCATCATGTCTGAAAGCTACGAACATTTAAAAGGTTATAACCCTGATGCAGATTTGAGTTTAGGTTGTGGATTGCCAACAGCTTTCGCAAATATTCAAGCAGGCGATACTGTTATTGATTTAGGTTCTGGTGCAGGAAATGACTGTTTTATCGCTCGTGCTGAAACAGGAGTAACAGGTAAAGTAATCGGGATTGATTTTACAAAAGCCATGATTGATAAAGCCAGAAGAAATGCTGAAAAATTAGGTTATAATAATGTAGAATTCAGAGAAGGCGATATTGAAAATATGCCAGTTAATGATAATGTAGCCGATGTAATTGTAAGTAATTGTGTGCTGAATTTAGTACCCAACAAAAGAAATGTTATTCAAGATATTTTTAGAGTATTGAAACCAAGCGGACATTTTAGTATTTCGGATATTGTTTTAGAAGGCGAATTGCCAGAAGGGCTAAAAGCCGCTGCAGAAATGTACGCAGGCTGTGTGTCGGGAGCGATTCAAAAATCTGAATACCTTCAATTGATTAAAGAAGCTGGTTTCGAAAACATCACCGTTCAGAAAGAAAAACCAATATTTTTACCCGACAATATTTTGATGGAATATCTTTCTATTGATGCTTTAAAAGCCTTTTTAGCATCTGGAACTGGGATTTATAGCGTAACAGTTTATGCTGAAAAACCAACCACTGATGGCGTGAAGAAAGAGAAAGTAAAAATCAATTTAGCTGATTTAGCCAATGCGTCTTGTTGCACACCGGGAAGTGGTTGTTGTTAAGCATTAGCAATAAAAAAGCAGTCCGATTTAATTTCGGACTGCTTTTGGTTTTTTATGAAAAATACTTGGTTTTTCCCGGAGTTGCTACTGGATAATTTCCGTAGGCATCTGGTTTAAGAGGCATATCTGCGTCCCAGGCAAAGGTTTTTGGCATAATATCAATGCCCGAATTGATGGCTTTGTCCCATTCAATTACTTGTCCTGAGTAGGTTGCCATTCTTCCCAAAATAGAAGTCATCGTTGACTTTGCACCATTTTCTGCATCAGCAAATTTATATTCACCTTTAGCGATGGCTGCAAATAATTCATCATGTTCGGTTTGGTAAGGCTGATTTTCTTTCGTCTTTTTATCAAAAGAGAACAAAGGCTTTCCTTTGTGGTCGGTGATTTTGGCAGCATCAAACTGGATTTTCCCTTTTGTTCCAACCGCTAATTCATCTACTTTAGCCCAAGTACCTTTAATGTGTCGGCATTGAGAATTCATAATCGTTCCATCGGCATATTCAAATTCTACAATATGGTGGTCAAAAATCTCTCCTGTATCTTTTCCTTTTCTTACTTCACGTCCGCCAGTGCCTCTTGCTTTTACAGGATAGCCATTTTTCGCCCAGTTGATTACGTCGATATTATGAATATGTTGTTCTGTAATATGGTCGCCACAAAGCCAGTTAAAATAATACCAGTTGCGCATTTGGTACTCCATTTCAGTTTGTCCAGCCACTCTTGGTTTAGTCCAAACGCCATCATTATTCCACCAAACAGAAGCCGAAACGATGTCGCCAATCATCCCATCTTGATAACGTTTCATTAATTCACGATATGAATTTTGGTAACGTCTTTGCAAACCAACCACAACATTTAGTTTTTTAGCTTTTGCCTTTTCGGCAGCGGCTAATACTCTTTGAATTCCAGCGGGGTCGGTTGCCACAGGTTTTTCCATGAAAATGTGCTTGCCTGCATTTACTACTGCTTCAAAATGAATTGGTCGAAAACCTGGAGGAGTAGTCAGAATCACTACATCTGCCATAGGAATCGCTTTTTGATAAGCATCAAAACCAGTAAATTTATGGTCGGCTGGTACATCAATTTTAGCCTTTAAATGAGCAAAATCATCGCTAGTGATTTGCTCGAAGCAACCATCTAAACGGTCTTTGAAAGCATCAGCCATCGCTACTAATTTCACATTTTGCTTAGTGCTTAATGCCTGAATAATTGCTCCTGTTCCTCTACCTCCACAGCCAATTAAAGCTACTTTGATAGTATCATCAGAATTACTGTTGAAAAAAGAAGCCTCCGATAAAAACGGAGTAGTAAGTATTCCACCTGTGATGATAGAAGTACTTTTGACGAAATCTCTTCTGTTAAAGTTCATAGTTGTTTAGTTAATTGTTTATTTTGGGTAAGCTGTGAGCTATGAGCCTTGAGCTACGAGCTGTGAGTTTTTAAATTTATATTCATAAAAAAAGAAAGAAGCTCAAAGCTCATTTCTCATAGCTTATTACTCAAAGCTTACGGCTCATAGCTCACAACTTATTACTATTTTAACATTTTCTCAAAAAAAGCCTCAACTTCTTCTTTGTTTGGCTGTTTTACTGGACGAATAATTCTGAAACCTACAAAGGGAGAATCGGCATTCCACCATTTACTTTTCGGAATCTGCGGATCTCTTCTATTCCAAACTGCATCCGATTTCAGGCGATTAGCACTTCTTAATTGAATGGCTTCATCTTGATAATTCCCCCCTTTTACAGTACTTGGATAACGTTTTAATTTTACATTATAAGGATTGGTTTCACCATCTTTTATGGTCTGATAAAAGTTTTCGTCATATTGGTCTAAAGTCCATTCCGCTACATTACCAAGCATATCGTACAAACCCCAAGCATTTGGTTTTTTCTCGCCTACATGATGATATTTATCTCCTGAATTACTTTTAAACCAAGCGTAATCTGACATTTTTGAAGCATCATTTCCAAAGAAAAATGTGGTGTTACTTCCTGCACGACAAGCATATTCCCATTCAGCTTCTGTAGGCAATCTGTGAAAAATTCCTGTTTTGTAATATAACCATTTACAATACATCAAGGCGGCGTATTGTTGCATGGAATTAGCAGGAAAACCACCAACTTTGCCCATACCCAAAGTGAAATCTATGTACGGAGGGCTGGGACGAGTAATAGCATCTGGTCTAGGTTCTGGGTCTCTTTCTTCTTCAAAGAATAATTGATATTCATCATAAGTAACTTCATAAGCCCCCATCCAAAAAGGTTCAATTTTTACTTTTACTTGTGGGCTTTCGTCGGCTTCATGTCCTTGTTCAGAAGCGGGACTTCCTAACATAAATTCCCCAGCGGGAATTGGCATCATTTTGTATTTTACTGAAGTATTTGGAATGGTCTGCTCGTAAGGTTTAAAATCTTGAGCAATAGATTTTTGGGCAATAATAATTAAAAAGATAAAGAGTGTTTTTTTCATAAGGTTTTGAAAATATTAAGGTTTCTCAAAATTAAAAAAACAAGCTTTTCTATATGTCCTGATTAATCATACTTTACTGATTTAAATCAGCAAAATATGCCTTGAAAGCATCTGTTTACTGTTGAAGTATTTTATCGTTTTTATTTCAGTAATTAAATACCTTACAATGCGGTATAGATTTTATTTACTTCATGGCTTTTTAACGCTGAGAAAACTGCATGTAGTTGAGTACCAATCTGCAATAGCAAAGTCTGGAGTAGTGAAGCTTACATTTTTTCCTTCAGTTAAAGTTTTCGTTTGTAGAGCATAATAAAAATTAATAAAGAATTTTATCGAATTAGAATTTTACAATTATTTAATAAGAATTTTTTCATGAATCTTTTAAAAGTACAAAAAAGGTAGTAACTTTGTCTTGCAAATAACAATATCAACGATATTTGCCATGTTAGATACATCCAAGTTCCTTTTTGAAGCCCTCACATATGATGATGTGCTTCTTCTTCCCGCTTATTCTGAAGTCCTTCCACGAGATACAAGTACGAAATCAAAACTTACTCGTAACATTATTTTAAATACTCCAATTGTTTCTGCTGCGATGGATACTGTTACCGAAGCTGAGTTGGCTATTGCTATGGCTCAAGAAGGTGGTATCGGAATTATCCATAAAAATATGACGATTGCCCAGCAGGCTGCTCAAGTAAGAAAAGTAAAACGTTCGGAATCAGGAATGATTATCGACCCAATTACACTTACTGAAGGACAAACCTTGGGAGATGCTCACCGCATTATGCGTGATTTCAAAATTGGAGGTATTCCAGTAGTGAACGATGCAGGAAAACTTATTGGTATTCTTACTAATAGAGACTTACGTTTTCAGAAAGATTTGACCAAATTGGTGACTGAGATTATGACCAAAAATAATCTTATTACTGCCAAAGAAGGTATTTCGCTTGAAGATGCAGAAAGCATTTTACAAGAATATAAAATTGAAAAATTACCAATTATTGATAAGAATGATACGCTAATTGGTTTGATTACTTATAAAGATATTTTGAAAAGAAGAAGTCATCCAAATGCTTCTAAAGATTCATTAGGTCGTTTAAGAGTTGGTGCTGCCGTAGGTGTTACTGCTGATTTATTAGAAAGAGTAGAAGCTTTAGTAAAAGTTGGTGTTGACGTAGTAAGTATTGATACTGCACACGGACATTCAAAAGGTGTAATTGATGCTTTGAAATCAGTAAAAGCAAAATTCCCAAATCTTGATGTAATTGTTGGTAACGTAGCAACTGGCGAAGGTGCAAGAGCCTTAGCCGAAGCAGGTGCTGATGCCGTAAAAGTAGGTGTTGGTCCGGGAAGTATTTGTACTACTCGTATCATTGCTGGTGTGGGTATGCCACAATTAACGGCTGTTTACGAAGCCGCTTTAGCCGTTGCAGACTTAGGCGTTCCGATTATTGCTGATGGTGGAATTCGTTTCTCAGGTGATATTGTAAAAGCAATCGCTGGCGGTGCAAGTACTGTTATGATTGGTTCAATGTTGGCTGGTACAGACGAAGCACCGGGTGAAATGATTATTTTTGAAGGACGTAAATTCAAAACTTATCGTGGTATGGGTTCTGTAGAAGCAATGGAAGATGGTTCTAAAGACCGTTACTTCCAAGATGCAGAAGACGACATTAAAAAATTAGTACCAGAAGGTATCGTTGGTCGTGTACCGTTCAAAGGTGCTGTAGCTGAAATCATTTACCAAATGGTTGGTGGCTTAAAAGCAGGTATGGGTTACTGCGGAGCAGGAAACATCGAAGCCATGCAAAAAGCGAAGTTTGTAAAAATTACTGCGGCTGGTTCAAGAGAGAGCCATCCACACGATATTACCATTTCAAAAGAGGCACCTAACTACAGTGCCAAATAAGAATAAAATACTTTAGTCCGTTATTTGTGGAAATTATAAATAACGGACTAAAAAATATATTATGAAGAAACAGCATTTTCTCTTCTTTATCGTAAGCTTATTTTATTCGTCGAACATTTTTGCTCAAGAAGTAAAAAGTCAAGAAGTAAAGCCTCAAGAAGTAAAAACACCAGAAGTTAAACCGCAGGAAACCAAACCACAGGAAGTTAAGCCTAAAGAAATAAAAAAAGATACTTCGTATTGGAAAAAGAAAACCCAATATGGTGCTAATTTCAGTAATGCTGATTTTAATAATTGGAGTCCCGGAGGGCAAAATGCTACAGGTTTCACCGTTTTTTTTAATACAAAAAGAGAATACGCTAAAGCAAAAACTACTTGGGTGAACGATTTGCAAATGCAATATGGCTTGCTCAATAATGGTAACGGTTTTAGAAAAAGTATCGACCGCTTGTTTTTTGATTCAAAAGTGGGTCATAAAATATCTCCTACATGGGCTTTGGTTGGAGTATTCAACTTTCAATCACAATTTACTTCGGGTTATAAATATGGCGACGTTGCTGCCAATGATATAAAGATTTCTAACTTTTTATCGCCTGCTTATATTACAGAATCTATTGGGTTTGAATGGCGACCAAAACCTTATTTTAGCATGGTAGCATCGCCAGGTGCTATTCGTCAGACAATTGTAACAGACAATGGTGTAAGAGAAAAAGACCCAATAACTGGTGAATTGAAACCAGCTTATGGTGTACGAGTGGGCTCTAAGTTTCGTAATGATTTTGCCTTAATTCAAATCGTATCAAACTTTGATAAAGATATTGCTAAAAATGTCAACTTGAAATTACGCCATCAAGTTTTTATCAATGCCAACTCTTTAGGACATATTGATAATAGAATTGATGCGAAAGTTGCCGCTAAAATCAACAAGTATTTTAGTGCTACTTTTGATTTCATTTTACTTTATGATGACGATTTAAGCACTAAAATTCAGCAGGCTAGAAATTTAGGTTTAGGTTTCTTACATACTTTCTAAGATTTTCACCATATTAGTATTGTCAATTACTCTAAAAACACTCAGAACAATGCTAAAAGAATTTAAAAGTTTTATTGCCCAAGGCAATGTCCTTGACTTGGCAATTGGTGTAATTATCGGAGGTGCTTTCGGTAAAATTGTTACTTCATTAGTCGATGATATTCTGATGCCAATCATTGGGATTGCATTAGGAGGCGAAAATTTTGCTACGTTATCTGTTATGGTAGGTAAAGCGGAAGTGAAATACGGAAATTTCATCCAAGTTACTGTTCAGTTTTTAATCATTGCTTTTATGATTTTTTTAATCATAAAAGCCGCTAACAAAGCTGGAATCACGGATAAAACGACTGAAAAGTGATAGGAAAGTTTTGATATTATTCAATAAAGCCCGAAGTGTAAAAACTTTGGGCTTTTATTTTTTCCGTTAAAAAGATTAGAAGAGGGCTGAGATTTTGGTTACTTTGCAAATTGAATTTTGAGAACATAACAAATTCTGGAATATGAAAAAAATCGCAATCTTGGGCGGAGGTGAAAGTGGCGTTGGTGCAGCTTTATTGGCAAAAGCAAAAGGCTTTAAGGTGTTTTTGTCGGATAAGGGTATTTTATCAGACAAGTATAAGGAAATTTTGAATCAAAATGAGATTCCTTTTGAAGAAGGACAACATACAGAAGAACAAATTTTAGATGCTGATGAAGTAGTGAAAAGTCCGGGAATTCCAGATAAAGTTGCTTTAGTTCAAAAGTTGAAATCGCTTAGAATTCCTATTATTTCAGAAATTGAATTGGCTTCACGTTATACAAAAGCAAAAATTATTGCGATTACAGGAAGTAACGGAAAAACAACGACCACACTGTTAACCTATCATTTACTGAAAAATGCAGGTCTGAATGTCGGCTTGGCAGGCAATATTGGCGATAGTTTTGCCAAACAAGTAATTGATGATACACTTGATTATTTTGTATTAGAACTTAGCAGTTTTCAGTTGGATAATTGTTTCGAATTTAAGGCTGATGTTGCTATTTTACTCAATATCACGCCCGACCATTTGGATAGATATAACTATGAATTTCAGAATTATGTAGATTCTAAATTCAGAGTTTTACAGAATATGACACCTTCTGATAACTTTATTTTTTATCAAGAAAGTGAAGCACTAGCAAATGAATTAGCTAAAAAGACATTCCCAGTCAATTATCTGCCAGTTTCATTACAAGAAAAAGTAGCACAAGGAGGAAGTTTACAAAACGAAAGGCTTGAGGTTACTTATCAAGAAAATCATTTCTCATTTGCTTTAGAAGATTTGCCCATCAAAGGTTCGCATAATGCGATCAATGCAATGTCTGCTATTTTAGTTGCAAAAGTATTGGGCATTGAAAACGATAAAATTGCAGAAGGGTTAAAATCTTTCAAAAGTGTAGAACATCGCCTTGAGCCTTGCGGAGAAGTTGGTGGCGTAAAGTTTGTCAACGATTCAAAAGCGACAAATGTTGATTCTGTTTTTTATGCACTGGGTAGTTTCAACGACCCAATTGTGCTAATCATGGGCGGTGTTGATAAAGGCAATGATTATAGCCAAATTGAAGCCTTGGTTGAACAAAAAGTAAAAGCCTTGATTTGCATGGGAACGGATAATCAAAAATTATTAGATTACTTCGGCAAAAAAGTACCCTTGATTTTCTCGGTTGATAGTATGCAGAAAGCCGTTACGCTTGGGCAAGAAGTAGCCACTGAAGGTGACGTAGTTTTACTTTCGCCTGCTTGCGCTAGTTTTGATTTATTCAAAAATTACGAAGATAGAGGACGACAATTCAAAGCGGCTGTATCAGCATTGACAATTGCTTAAACAAAATATTATTTCAAAAATTCATTGAAAAAATGGTGACAAATTGGTTAAAAAGTAATCTTAAAGGCGATCATCAGATATGGACTATCGTTGCAGCTTTGTCGATGATAAGTATTATTGTCGTATCAAGTGCATCTGGGAAATTAGCGGTAATGGCTAGTGGAGGTATTTTTTATCATATCTTTAAACATATTATTTTGGTTTCGTTGGGGCTTGGTTCGATGTGGTTTTTTCATCGACTAGACTACCATCGTTTTGCGATGTATTCCAATGCTGGTGTAATTCTATCTTTTGTACTCTTGATTTATGCTTATAAATTCGAACAAGGAATTAACCATGCCAATCGTTGGATTCATGTTGGTGGTTTAACATTTATGCCTTCCGATTTAGCCAAATTATCTTTAATTACCAATTTGGCGGCAATGTTAGCCAAACGGCAACATGTGAGTTATACTTTTAATGAAATTTTACCGATGATTGTAAAAATCATTTTGGTCTGTTCGGCAATTGCACTCACCAACGTTTCTACTTCCTTACTTTTATTTACCACTTGTTTTTTGTTGATGTTTTTCGGAAGAGTACCTAGCCAATATTTACTATTGGCTTTAGCGGGTATTTTCATTACGGCAACTTTATTGGTTATGACCGGAACAGGTAGCCGTATCGAAACAGCCAGAAACCGTGTTATCAACTTTGCCAGTGGTTTAAAAGGAACGAAGAAAAAAGACGCCTCACAAACTTCCGATTATCAAATTGAAAGGAGTTTTTACGCCATCGCCAACGGTGGAGTTTTAGGAAAAGGGCCCGGAAAAAGTCAACAACGATACTTCTTAACAGAATCTGAATCTGACTTTATTTATGCCATCATTATCGAAGAATGGGGGATGATTGGTGGTGTATTTGTTTTGGGGCTTTATCTCTGGTTTTTATATCGAGGGATGAAAGCCGTGGATAGTTCTGGGCGAGCCTTCGGAGGCTTACTTTCTGCTGGACTAACCTTTAGTTTAGTGATTCAAGCAATGGTGCACATGGGCGTTGCTACTGGTTTAGGACCTGTTACAGGGCAAAACTTACCACTTTTAAGTATGGGTGGTAGCTCCCTTTTGTTCACGGGTGCAATGGTCGGAATTATCATTGCGGTGAGTAGAGATAAAGTAAAAAATCCAATTTTATAAGCTATCAGCCCTTCGTTGTCAGCTATTTGTTTTTAACAGTACCAAAATAAGTTTTTAGTTTAAGGCTTAAAACTTATTGCTTAATTATCATTCAAATGACCAAAGTCATCATCTCAGGTGGAGGAACAGGCGGACACATTTATCCTGCCATTGCTATTGCTAATGCTTTAAAGGAAATTAATCCTGCTATTGAAATTTTGTTCGTTGGAGCAGAAGGAAAAATGGAAATGGAAAAAGTACCAAAAGCGGGTTATCAAATTATTGGTTTACCCATTGCGGGAATCAATCGTTCTAATTTATTAGCTAATCTTAGCTTTCCTAGAAAATTAATCGCAAGCCTGAGCGAAGCCAGAAGTATTATTAAAGATTTTAAACCAGATGTTGCAATAGGAGTAGGAGGTTACGCTTCTGGACCATTATTGTTGGCGGCATCTATGATGGGGGTTCCTTACTTGATTCAAGAACAGAATTCTTATGCGGGTGTTACCAATAAATTACTAGCGAAAAAAGCAAAAAAAATCTGTGTGGCTTATCCAAGAATGGATACTTTTTTTGATGCAGAAAAAATAAAAATGACGGGCAATCCTGTCAGAAAAGATATTTTAGAAGTAAAATCAAAACGAGATGAAGCTTTAAAACATTTCGGTTTGCAAACTGATAAAAAGACAGTTTTAGTAATTGGTGGAAGCCAAGGTGCCAGAACAATCAATGAATCTATTGATGCGGGATTAACCAATTTGGTCGGTGCCGGTTATCAAGTAGTTTGGCAAACAGGTAAATTGTATATCGACAGAGCCAAAACGACTGCAAGTGTTTTCAAAGGTCAGGTTTATGTTTCTGATTTTATTTATGAAATGGATTTGGCTTATGCAGTGGCTGATGTGGTCGTTTCAAGAGCGGGAGCTTTATCGGTTTCTGAATTATGTTTGGCGGCGAAACCTGCTATTTTAGTGCCTTTGCCAACGGCTGCGGAAGATCATCAAACCATGAATGCCATGAGTTTGGTTAATAACGATGCTGCTATTTTGGTAAAAGATATTGCTGCCAGAGAGACTTTAGTAAAAGCTACGATTGATTTATTGCAAGATGCTTCAAAGCAAGAAGTGCTGAGCAAAAATATCCATCAATTAGCCAAACCAGAAGCGGCGAAAGAAATCGCTAGTGAAGTATTAAAACTCATTGGGAAAAACCAATAAAGTATTTATGCGAAAGGCCATGAATGTTTCGTTGATTACTCAATCATTATCAATACTTTAATCACTTCAATGACTAAGAAAATACTATTACTCGTTTTTTGTTTTTGTCTAACGCTTAGCAATGTTTTGTTTGCTCAGTCTATCAATGGAGTATGGCAACAAGTAAACCCTAATGGCAATACTTCAAGGTTGATTTGTACTGAAAACTATTTAATGTTTGCTACTTATCAAACCAATGATAAACATTTTGTCAATACAGGTGGAGGTACTTTTGAAATATTAAAAGCAGATTCAAAAACTATTTTATCTTTCAAAAGAGATTTTAATACAGAAGATTCTACTTTGGTAGGATTAACCGTAGCTAATATTTTTTCTTTGGATAAAAATACTTTAACCCTTACTCAAGGTCCTTTGGCTGGTACTTGGTTACGAATTACGGAAAAATTAAGTACAGAACCTTTTTCAAATGCACTTTGGCGTTTACGAGCAAAAGAAGACAAAGCATTTAAAATGCAAACTGTTTTTAAAGGACCTTTTAAAACAATAAAAATATTTTCTGGAGAACACTTTCAGTTGGCGAGTTTCAATATTGATACACATCAGTTTTTTGGCACTTTTGGCGGTACGTTTAGCAAGAAAAAGGAGAAGTATATTGAAAAAATTACTTTTTCTTCAAAAAGAAACAAAGAAGTGAATAATTCATTTGAATACGATTGTGTAATCAATGGCAAAGATTGGATTCATGCTGGGCAAAGTGCTACAGGCGAAAGAGTACACGAAGTCTGGGAAAAAGGATATTAAGACAACAATTAAGTATTAACCGAAACGGGGAATTTCTGAGAGGAGATTCCCCGTTTTTTATTTTTCTAGTTATTTTTTCAAATCCAGCAATCCAAGATGAAATGTCTTTCGTAGATATGTCTGTTGAATGAAAAACATATCTAAAAACTTCCAAATAAATATTTTCAGCCATGCAAACGCTAACCAAAATATTCAAAGTAACAAGCATTGTCATTTTAAGTCTTTTCGTTGCTTTTGTTGTTTATGCCAATTGGCAAGAACCGCCACTTTCTGAACGCTTGAATTTAAAACCAATTTCCCTAGCTGTTTTTAATCTCGACCGTGACTTATCGGTTCAAGATAGTATAAACATCGCCAACAAATTATCCGCTAACATAGGTATTACTGCTGCCACAGTAAACCGCATGGGAAAAACCGTAAGTGTTACTTTCCATGAAGACGAAACCTCAGAAGAAGCATTGAATAAAGTGCTAACTTCTGAGGATTTCAATCCTTCAAAATTAGATTTTAGCACTTTCAAAGGTCCGCAGTGTCCAGTTCCTTCAGAATACATTGATTTTATATTAGGAGCAAAAAAGGCATTATGCTTTCGATAAGTATTATCAATAGCACACTTTTAAGCAATAATCCTATAAAGTTTTCATCGCTTCTTGACTATTAAAATTTAATCTTCATTGCTCGAACATTCTTAAAATTAATCGTAAAAGTTGTGCATAACGAGCGTGCAAAACTCTTACAGTCATCGGTAAAATTTTTAAAAAACATGAAAAAAACAATGCAACTATGGGGCGCATTCCTCATGGCAGGAATGCTTGTGTTTACATCTTGCAGTAAAGATGATGAAGTAGTTCCTGTAAAATCTCTTTATGACCGTCTGGGTGGTAATGCTGCCATTTCAGCAGTAATTGACCAATTTATTACGAATGTTGCTGGTGATGCTAGAATCAATGCTTTCTTTGCTGATGCTGCTGGAGATCCTGCACGTCTTACAAGATTACGCAACAATTTGATTAACCAGGTTGGAATGGCAACGGGTGGAATGGAAAAGTATTCTGGACTTGACATGAAAACGGCTCACAAAGGAATGGGTATCGAAGAATCTCATTTTAATGCTTTAGTAGAAGATTTATCATTATCACTTGATAAATTTAAAGTACCAGCTACTGAAAAAACAGAATTGTTAACAGCTTTGGCTACCATGAAAGGTGATATTGTTGAAGGGCCTACTTCTGTATATGTACGTTTGGGAGGCAATCCTGCGATTACTGCCGTGATTGATGATTTTATTGGAAAAGTAGCTGCTGATACTCGTATCAATGCTTTTTTTGCTGCTGCTGCTGCTGACCCAGCTCGTTTGAATCGCTTGAAAATGAATCTTGTAAATCAAGTTGGTCAGGCTTCTGGTGGACCAGAAAAATATACAGGCTTAGATATGAAAACGGCTCATAAAGGAATGAAAATTACAGATGCACATTTCAACGCTTTGGTGGAAGATTTAACCGCATCTTTAGTAAAATTCAAAGTTGAATCAAGAACAAAAATTCAATTATTGACAGTTTTGGCGAGTCTTAAAGGAGATATTGTAGGGCAATAAGTTTACAAAGAAAAAGGTAAAAGGTTTTTTCAGAATAGAATTCAATGTTCATTTCAAGAATACCTTTTGCCTTTTTTATTGAATAGAATTATAGCTAAAAACTATTCTGATATACAAAATATCAATTTTTACTATTAAATATCTTTGTTTACTTTTGTGAAGTAAAGGTTTTGAATGGAATAAAATGAATACTCATCCTTAGTCAAGCTAATTAATATTAACATTAAAATTGATTAAAGTCAGTTTCGAAGCGTAAAAACTCTACTACCTTTCGACAAAATTAGAAAACAGTGAAATTGTATTTTTTTTAGAATACAGAACAAAGAATAAGCGTCTTATTTATATGTATTCTAAATTATAGATAAGTATAAATAATTAGCCATTATTAGAGCCAATCATAATCATTCGTGTTGTAATTTTACACAATTATTCAATTTGTGAAAATATGGCACACAGCGTTACAAATTGTTTAATTGTATAGCTTTAAAACAAGGATATTTTCTTGTTGAAGCGAATCGGAATTGTAAGGAGTCATGAAAAATATTTTCAAAGCATTAAGTTTATCATATAAATCTGCTCCCTTGGCGGTGCGAGAACAAGTAGCTCTAACGGAGGAAGAAATCAAAAATTTCTCACTTAAAATTAGAGATTTGTTTGGCATTCAAGAAAGCCTTGTTGTTTCTACTTGCAACCGAACTGAAGTATATTATGTAGCCGAACAAAATATCACGGCTGAATTAATCAAAGTATTATTAATTGAAAAAGGAATTAACAATACTGAATTATATTTTGATTATTTCCAACAACTTAATACACAAGCAGAAGCGGTTCAGCATCTTTTTGAAGTAGCAACAGGTTTGCATTCAAAAGTTGTTGGCGATTTGCAAATTCCTAACCAAGTAAAACAATCATATCAAATCGCTGCTGATTTGAACATGGCTGGGCCATTCCTTCACCGTTTGATGCACACGATTTTCTTTGCAAACAAACGTGTTGCTCAAGAAACTTCTTTTCGTGATGGTGCCGCTTCTACGTCGTATGCTGCAGTAGCTTTGACAGAAGAAGTAACTAGAAATATCAACAATCCGAAAGTATTGATTTTAGGTTTAGGCGAAATTGGTATTGATGTTTGCAAAAACATGGCAGACCAAGAATTTGCTGAAATCACAGTGATGAATCGTACTCTTGCTAAAGCTGAAAAAATCGCTGCGGGACGTAATTTCAGAATTGCAGATTTTTCTACTTTAGAAAGAGAAATTAAAAGAGCCGACGTAATTATTTCTTCAGTGATGATTGATAAACCAATTGTTACCAAAGAATTAATCGAAAGAATCGGAATTCTTACTTTCAAATATTTTATTGATTTATCAGTTCCTAGAAGTGTAGAGGATAATGTAGAGGAAATTCCAGGAGCTTTAGTATATAACATTGATAGTCTTCGTGAACGTGCCGATGAAGCTTTGAAAAGTCGCTTAGCATCAATTCCTCATGTAGAAAGAATCATTGCAGAAGCTATTGTAGGTTTTGATGATTGGTCGAAAGAAATGGTTGTTTCACCAACAATCAACAAATTGAAAAATGCACTTGAGCAAATTCGTAAAGAAGAGATGGCTCGTCATTTGAAGAATCTTTCACCCGAAGAATCTGAGAAAATCGAGAAAATTACGATGGGCATTGTGCAGAAAATCATGAAGTTGCCAGTAATTCAGTTGAAAGCAGCTTGTAAACGTGGAGATGCAGATCAATTAGTAGATGTACTAACCGAATTATTTGATTTAGAAAAGCAACCAGATAATTCAGCTTACAGTCACTAATTTTCGATAAATAATACTTTTAGAACCTGCGAATTATTTCGTGGGTTTTTTGTTTTTAGATAAATATCATCTCAATACTATGCTTATATATCGTAGATTACTTCGTTTAATCCCTTTGATTTTATTGATTATTTTGGCTGTTTGGGCATGGGAGAAATTTAAAAATTTAAAAAATCCTTTTGGAGATGCCGAACCAGAAGTATCGCATAGCGTGCTTTTACAAAAGATTACTTCCATGGGAAAACTGGAGTTGGTAAAGTATAATTTCAGAGATGTGGTAGAAAGTCGTATTAAAAAAGACTTTTTGCCAGATGCAAAAGTATTGTTAATCGTCACAGGAGAAGCCACAGGTTGTTTGGATTTAACCAAGATTAGGGTTGCTGATATTACAGAACAAGACAGTATTTTAGTCGTTCATTTACCAGAACCTGAAATCTGTAATTTTAAAATAGACCATTCAAAATCAAAGGTTTATAATACAGAATACGCTTTTATGGATGAAGCAAAATTGGTTGATGAAGCTTTCAAAAAAGCAGAAGTACAAGTAGCACAATCGGCGAAAGAAATGGGAATTCTGGAGCAAACTAAAAAATCAGCAGAGCAAATTTTAAAGCCTTTTCTGGAAACTGTTTCTAGGAAAAAAGTAGTATTAAAATATGCAATGAAAGATAAAAAGAGAGAGTTAGGATAACATAAGTTATCACTAATTTTAAAATCACAAAAAAGCGGTCGAAATTAGTTTTTCAACCGCTTTTTTGTGATTGATGGACACCGAATTCCTACTGTTTGAGCGAAGCGAGTTTAGGAATTCTTGATTTTCTTTTGTTACTTTTCTTTCATCAAGGAAAGAAAAGTAAGGACTATGATAATTCCAAAGACCTCTAAAATCTTTTTTGTATTAAAGGGGAATTCAGGTTGATTTACACCTTAGCGATGTCCAAAAATCGCAGAACCAACCCTTACCAAAGTAGAACCTTCTTCGGCAGCAATCAGAAAATCTCCCGACATTCCCATTGAAATTTCTTTTAATTGTAGGTTATCACTTTCAGGAATTGATACCTTTAATTCATCAAAAAATGTTTTTAAACTTCTGAATTCTAATCTGATTTGTGCTTGGTCGTCCGTATTCGTTGCCATACCCATCAAACCCACAATTTTGATGTTTTTCATGCTTTTAAACTCATCTGATTGTAAGAGTTCTTTGGCTTCATCTTGTGATAATCCAAATTTAGTTTCTTCTTGGGCAATATAAATTTGTAATAAACAGTCAATAATTCTATTATTTTTAGTAGCTTGTTTATTAATTTCCTGAAGTAGTTTTAAAGAATCAACAGAATGAATCATTGCTACAAAAGAAGCCATGTACTTTACTTTATTACTTTGTAGATGACCAATCAAATGCCATTCAATATCTTTAGGCAAGATTTCCCATTTTTCAACCATTTCCTGAACCTTATTTTCGCCAAAGGTTTTACAGTTTGCTTGATAGGCTTCTTCCAAATCAGCAATAGGTTTAGTTTTAGTTACAGCAATTAATCGTGCTGTTGTGCCTTGTAATTGAATATTGATATTATCTAAATTTTTTGCGATGCTCATGGTTTCAGCTCAAGAATGATTGGTAAATATTTGTATTTTTGTGTAATCGGGGGCAAACACTTAGTTTTGCAAAATTAAACCAAACTTATAACGTTTAAAGTTAATACAAACATAAATTATCAAATACTAGCCAATGGAGGAGTACAATCCAAATAGACAAAGTGAACAGAAACTTAAAATCGCCGTTGCTGTATTGATTATTTTGGTTACAGCATTGGGTTTTTTATATTTCAGAGAACGCCAGTTTAATAAAAGAAACGAAGACTTAAGCGATTTACAAGCGAAGGATTTGTTAGTAGCAAGTACCAAATTAGATTCGATAGAAAATCAGTTAAATACAAAAATTATTGAAATTAAACGTTTGGGTGGTGATGTAAGTGAGTTGATTCGTGCAAAGCAACAATTGCAAAAAGATAAAATAGCATTGCAGAAATCAGTAGGTTTTTCAATGAAAAAGTATGAGTTGAAATTCAAGAAATACCTTACTTTATTAGGAGAGAAAGATAATGAATTAGTGAGTTTAAGAAAAGAGAATGGTATTCTAGCTGCGATGAACGATTCGCTGAGTAAAGAAGCTCAAGCTCTTTTAGAAGACATTTCTTTTGCTCAAAAAGCTTTGAACGATTCTGCCATTAATTATACAATTCGCCAAAAAGAATTATCTGAACGTAATAGAGAACTGTCTGAAAAGGTTTCTCAGGCGGCGGCTCTTCATGCCGAAAGTATTAATGTTTATGCGATTTCTGTAAAAGGGAAAGAAAGTGATGGTGGTGTTTATAAATCAAAGAAAGTAGATAAAGTAAGAATTACCTTCTATTTGCAAGAAAATCCACTGACGACACGAGAAGCGAAAGTGATTTTTTTAAGAATTATCGACCCCTCTGGTCAGTCTATAGCGGATATGAGTACTGGTTCTGGCAGTTTTACGTATAAAAATAAAGACGTTACTTATACAGCCAAGCAAAGGATTGTTTATGATAACAGTCATCAATCTGTTGAATTCGTTTACAGTCGTGGACAAGCTTATAAAGATGGCAAACATATCATAGAATTATATGCTGAAGGCTACAAAATCGGCGAAGGCTTTTTTGAAGTGAAATAAAATAAAAAGAGGAGTTTGATATCAAGCTCCTCTTTTTT
This sequence comes from Arcicella lustrica, assembly GCF_034930985.1. Lineage (NCBI taxonomy): Bacteria > Pseudomonadati > Bacteroidota > Cytophagia > Cytophagales > Flectobacillaceae > Arcicella > Arcicella lustrica. The sequence continues at coordinate 245,128 of NZ_JAYGIM010000005.1, read as the reverse complement.
ATTTATCAGTCTTTAATGCTTTTCCTATCCCTCTAATTGACTTTTACGATGATTATAATTAAGATGAAATTGGCATCTAGTAAGATTGAATGCTCATAAAGTAAAATGGAATTGGCATCTAGTAAGATTAAATGCCCATAAAGTAAAATGAAATAGTCATCTAGTAAGATTAAATGCTCATAAAGTAAAATGGAATTGGCATCTATTAAGATTAAATGCCCATAAAGTAAAATGGAATTGGCATCTAGTAAGATTGAATGCTCATAAAGTAAAATAGAATTGGCATAAAGTATTTTATCAACCCTATCTTTTCAAAGCCGAAGGCGTATGCCCATATTTTTCTTTGAAGGCTTTTATGAAGTGCGAGACACTTTCATAACCAATTTCCATACTGATTTCCGAAACGTTTTTCTCTGTCTTTTCTATTTGTAAACAAGCGTATTCCAAACGTTTATTTTTAATCCAAAGGGCTGGTGTTGTATTGAATTCTTGTTGAAAATCTCTTTTAAATGCCGACAAACTTCTTCCTGAAAGTCTTGATAATTCTTCTAAAGACAGTGGTTTTAAATAGTAAGAATTCATCAAAAAAGCTAAATCAGGTTTCTCGCCTTTGTACAAACTAAAAAGTATTGATTTAAACTGCTTTGAATGGTCAATTTCCAAAATGTGCAAGAGTAATTCTTGTAATTTTAATCGTAAGAAATGATTCAAATACTGCGTTTCATGATTGAAATACGGGAAAATAGATTCAGTGAATTTATCCAAACTTTCAGTAATTTCTAGTACCAATAACTGATTCGCATTATTCCACATCACTTGTAAAGCTTGGCTACTTTGGTATTCTTCAAAAAGCTCTAAATGTTGGCTGACAAATTCTTTCAAAAGCTTTTCGTTAAAGAAAAAAACCAAACTTCTGTAGCTCGCATCAATGGTTTCTTGCATTAAATAATAGCCTCTCGGAATAAACACCACACTTCCTTTACGCACAAGAATCGTCTGGCTAGGCAAGGTAAAACGCTTTTCCCCTTCCAAGACAAAAATCATGGCATGTTCTTCAAAAAACACTTCGTTTTTTAGAGGTGGGTCTTGGTTGCGATAGGCAACGAAAGTCATATCCTGAATCTTCAAGGATTGAAATTCACCAGCGTGTATAAGGGAAGGGACTCTAATCATGGCAAAAATTTATACATTTCTTTTCGTAAATCCATATCATTTCTGTAGAAATTATCATTCATAAGGCTTTGCCTGTAAGGGTGCTATCCTGAATGTTTAACTTTTGTTAAGACTTTTTAACTTTTTGCATGCAACATTTTGTAGAACCTTTGCATCTTCTTGTCAAATCAACAAAATGCTCAATGCTCATGACCTTTAAACCTACTTTTTTTGCTTTATTTCTCTTTACTACTATTCAAGCTTTGGGACAGTCAACTGTTTCAGGAATAGTAATTGACGAAAAAAAACAGGCTGCTTCTTTCGCTAATGTATTGATTTTGAATGAAAAAGATTCAACAATGGTAAAAGGTGCTGTAGCTGATGTGGATGGTAGATTCCTTACGCCACAAATTCCTCATAATACTTATTTACTTGCTATCACGGCGATAGGCTATCAAAAGTACTACCAAAAAATCGAAGTACGTGCAGATTTGAATCTTGGAAATATTCAATTATTGCCTGAATCTAAAACGCTTTCAGAAGTAGAAGTAAGCGTAAAAAAACAATTGATAGAACGTTCGGGCGATAAAATGATTATGAACGTAGATGCCAGCCCGATTACTTCTGGTTTGAACGGTTTAGAACTGATGGAAAAAGTACCGGGCATTACGGTAGATAGAAATTCAGAAACGATAAAAGTAAAAGGGAAATCGGGCGTAATGGTGATGATTGATGACCGCAAAACTTACCTAAGCGATGAACAATTAGCCAATTTCTTGAAGACTCTAAAGAGTGATGACATTGATAAAATAGAAGTAATTACCAATCCGTCGGCTCGTTACGATGCTTCTGGAACTACGGCAATTATTAATATCAAAACTAAAAAAGGCAAAAATTTTGGCACAAACTACATCGTGGATATGGGTGTAGGTTATAGCAATTATAAAGAATATGGTAGTTTTCCCAAAAATAATCAAGGGATTACCATGAATGCCAAGAAAGGGAAATATACACTTTATGCCAATGTCAGTAGAAATTACATGACTTGGTTTAATGCTTTTAATGAAACACAAGAATTGTATGAAGGAAGTAATTTGGTGGAAACTCGTAAAAACATCGGAAAGGCTTTAGGGAATGGAAATTCGTGGTCATCAAAAGTAGCCTTTGATTATGATTTTAGTAAAAACACAAGTGTAGGTTTTACAGTACAAGGGGCTTTGTCGGATAATCTTTTTGAAAGAACGATTAACCAAAGTAATCAACAGCTCAGCACAACGAAAGCCATTCAAATGTTGCGTAACCGTAATACAGATAATAAAAATTACCTCATCAATACGCACTGGAAACAAAATTTTGATACATCTGGAACAGTACTGAACGTAGATTTTGATGTGATTATTAATAAAATAACATTCGACGACCGTTTTAAAACAACCAACATGCTGGAAAGTCAACAAAATGTAGTAAATAATCAGATTTACTCGCCTGAAAACTTTGTTACTTATGCTTTGAAAGCTGATTTTATCAAGAATTTAACTAAAAAAGTAAAATTAGAAACTGGTTTTAAAAGTAGTTTCTCAGATAATGCAAAAGACTTTAATGATAATTTCAGAGACAATGGTGCATTGGTGAATTCATATTTCAAGTTCAAGCAAAATATTCATGCCGTTTACTTTATGCTGAATACAGAACTCAGCAAAACCTTGAATTTACAAACAGGTTTGAGAGGTGAGCAAACCTATACTTCTGGAACTGACAGAGCTGGCGAAGAGCTTTCAACCCAGAACTATTTTAATTTGTTTCCAACGCTTTCTTTGAATAAAAAAGTAACAAAAGATTACGCTGTTTCTCTGGGTTTTTCTCGCAGAATCAATCGTCCAAACAGTGATAACTTTAATACTTTTAATCGCTTTTTCTCGCCACAACAATATGCTAAAGGAAACCCTAATTTACTTCCTTCTTTAAACAATAGCATTTCTATGACGCATACGATTAAAGATGCTTTTAGTTTTTCGGTAGATTACGTAACAGTAAAACAGTTCTTTGCGGAGGTTTATAGTGTAGATTCTGTTTATATTCCTGGAAATCGTTTGATACAAGAATCCATAGAAAATGTAAATGGCAAAGTATCATGGTGGAGTTTTAGTGCTTCATTACCGTTCAATCTTACAAAATGGTGGAATGTCAATTTAAATATTTGGAGTGGAATTAATATGTATAATTATAGCAGAGAAAATGCCGTTGTTAATGTAAACCAATTTTATAGTGGCTTGTATTTGCAACAGACATTTACCTTGAATAAAACACTTTCTGCTGAAATTTCGGGCTATGTAAATTCGGGCGAAACATGGGGTTTTGAAACCAGTAAACCACAAGGCGCTTTTGATTTAGGCATCAAGAAATTCCTTTGGGATAAAAAAGCTACTTTAAAAATTTCTGTCCAAGACCCTGCCTATTTGAATCGTTATAGAAATGTAGCAAGAACAAATGAATTGGTTTCTACAGGAGAATATCGCTGGGATAACCGCAGACTAAGAATCAACTTTACTTATAATTTTGGTAATACCAACGTAAAAGTAAATCAAAGATCAAATGGAGATAACGATGGCGGAGGCGGAGGTAAAGGCAGAAGTTAATCGAAATATTTTACTTTAATTTTGCGTTCCATTTCAATATCGTCTAACTTCAACATTCACAGAGAAACTACTGATATTCAGTTTTTTCTCTGTGATTTTTTTATTCCCAAAAACATGGAAACGCTCAAATTATCAATCCAAAACCATATTGCTCATCTTATCATCAATCGCCCAGATAAAGCCAATGCGCTGAATCAAACCGCTTGGGATGAAATCTTAGAAATCTTTACTGAACTAGACGAAAATCCAGAAGTAAGAGTAATCGTACTGGAAGGTGGCGACAGCAAACATTTTTGTGCAGGAATAGATTTAAGTTTGTTGATGTCGGTTACACAATCGCAAACTTCATGTGATGCCCGCCGAAGAGAAAAAATCAGAAAAGATATTTTGCGTTTACAAGCTCCAATCAATGCTATCGAAAATTGTTCTAAACCAGTTTTAGTAGCAATTCATGGTGGTTGTATCGGTGGCGGAGTAGATTTAGTTTGTGCTTGCGATATGCGTTATTGTACTGAAGATGCCTTTTTCACGATTAAAGAAATTGACATGGGCATGATAGCAGATTTGGGAACTTTGCAAAGACTACCCAAATTGATTGGCGATGGTTTGGTGCGAGAAATGGCTTATACAGGCAGAAATGTGGAAGGAAAAGAAGCTGAGAAAATCGGAATTGTAAATCGTACTTTTACTGACAAAGAAACGATGTTGGCAGAAGTAATGAAATTGGCAGCAACGATTGCCCAAAAATCGCCTGTCGCCATTCGTGGAACAAAACATATTTTATTGCATAGTCGTGATAATTCGGTAGCCGACGGACTTAATTACATGGCAACTTGGAATGCGGGAATGTTACTCTCTGCTGATTTGCAAGAAGCTTTTGAAGCGAAAATGACTAAAAGAGAACCTAAATTTGGAAATTGAATAAAAGGACTCCTCCGTCCTTAGTATATTTGTGAAGAATTGACAGACAAGGCTTTTATGCCAACAACTTATGCTAACGAAGTTACAAATAAAAAACTATGCTTTAATCGAGCATCTCGTATTAACACCAGACGTTGCTTTAAACATTGTTACAGGCGAAACAGGTGCGGGGAAGTCTATTATGTTGGGTGCTTTAGGATTGTTATTGGGCAATCGTGCCGATACTCGTACACTTTTTAATCCCAATGAAAAGTGTGTCATCGAAGGCGAATTTGATGTTTCTGGTTATATTATCAAGAGTATTTTTGAAGAAGAAGAATTAGATTATGATGAACATTGCGTAATTCGTCGTGAAATTTCTCCACAAGGTAAAACCCGTGCTTTCGTCAATGATACGCCTGTTAATTTAGAAACGCTTCGCAGAGTAGCTTCGCAATTGATGGATGTGCATTCACAGCATGATAATTTATTGTTGGGTGCGAACGATTATCAACTAGAAATCGTCGATACTTTCACCCAAAATCATGATTTATTAGATACTTATAAAAAAGATTTTCAGGCTTTTCATAAAGCCCAAAAAGTATATGAACAGCTTCGGATAGAAGCCAAAGAAAGTAAAAAAGAGTTTGATTATAATTCCTTTTTGCTGGATGAATTACAGAAAATAAAACTGAAAGCAGGCGAATTAGAAGTACTGGAACAAGAACTAAATAAGTTAGAAAATGCCGAAGAAGTAAAATCTAAATTGCTTTTGTCTGCCGAATATTTGAATGCTACGGAACAATCTATCATTCCATTGCTAACTTCTACCTTAGCCAATTTGAATAGCATTAGCACTTTTGGCGAACAGTATTTACAATTGAAAGAGCGTATTCAAAGCTGTTTGATTGAACTCAAAGACATTGCAGTAGAAGTAGAAAGTGAAGCCGAAGAAGTAGAATTAGACGACGAGAAAATCACGAGTATTCAACAAAGACTTGATGTAATTTATAATCTTTTACAGAAACATCAAGTAAAAACAGATGTTGAATTATTGGCTATTCAGAAAGAATTAGAACAAAAAGTCAATAAAGTACTGAATATCGACGAAGCTTTGGCAAATGCAAAAGCAGAAGTAGAGAAAACCGAGAAAGAAGTATTGATAAGTGCCGAAGCTTTATCGCAATCAAGACTCATTTCTTTGCCTGTTATCGAAAAACAAATTTCAGATTTGTTGAAAGATTTAGGAATGCCAAATGCTAGTTTGAAAATTGAAGATGAAATCATCAAGCCATCACCAATGGGTATCAATGTGATTAATTTATTGTTTTCAGCAAACAAAGGCATCAAACCACAACCGATTAAAAATGTGGCTTCGGGCGGTGAATTTAGCCGTTTAATGTTGGCGATTAAATATATTTTAGCCAATAAACGTGCTTTACCAACCATTATTTTTGATGAAATTGATACTGGAATTTCAGGAGAAGTATCAATCAAAGTAGGAAATATGATGCGAGAAATGAGCCGTAATCACCAATTGATAGCCATTACTCATTTACATCAAATTGCAGCACAAGGTTCAGCACATTACTTTGTGTATAAAGATAATTCTTCGGACAGAACGGTTTCAAGAATCCGAAAACTAAGTAATGAAGAACGAATTATGGAAATTGCACAGATGATTGGTGGAGAAAATCCTTCAAAAGCCATTATAGAAAATGCTCGTGAGATTTTAGGGAAGCATCTTGCCCTCAGTTAAAATATTATCTTGCAGGCTAAACGTTCAAGGTCGAAAGCTTGTTATCTCAATAAATTTGTTCCAAACTAAACAGATACTTATCAATATGAAGAAAATATTATTATCAGTATTAATGTTGTCAGTAGTTTTTTCTTGTTCAAAGTCGGAAGACAAACAGAAAAAAATGATTGAAGAAGTAATGGCAGTACATGATGAAGTAATGCCAAAAATGGATGAAATCATGACCTTGAAAGGACAATTAGATTCTATTTCAAAAGTATCTTCAGATTCTTCAAAAGCGAAAGAATTGTACGTAGCATTAGATTCTGCCGATGTACAGATGATGGAATGGATGGAAAAGTATAATCCAGACCAAGTAAAAGGAAAATCGGAAGAAGAAGTAGTGAAGTACTACGAAGAAGAGAAAAATAAAATCATCAAAGTAAAGGAATTAACGAATGCAAGTATTGAAGAGGCAAAAGCATTTTTGAAAAAGTAAGTTTTGAATACTTGTAAACTATTATGAAGAGAAATATTGTTCAATGTTTATCCTTAATCTTTCTGCTAACAATTGTATTTGGCTGTTCGCAAGCGCCTAAAGAATTACCTTATTTGGGCAATAAAGAAACCGTCGAGAAACTGGTTGATGGCAAAATGGTTGTTGATACTCTTTACCATAAAATTCCTGATTTTGAATTTATCAGTCAGGATTCGGTAAAACTTACGCAAGAATTTGTTGCAGGAAAAATCTATATCGCAGATTTCTTTTTCACGACTTGTCCGACTATTTGTCCAAAAATGAAAACGCAAATGCTTCGGATTTATGAAAAGTATAAAGATAATCCGAATGTAATTTTACTTTCTCATTCAATTGACCCACGCCACGATACGCCAGCGGTTTTGAAAGAATTTAGGAGTAATCTTGGGATTAAAGGAGAATCTTGGCAAATGGTGACGGGCGATAAAGCGAAGATTTTTGAAATAGGTCAAAAAAGTTACATGGTTTCTGCTGCTGACGACCCTACCCAACCGGGTGGAGTAGTGCATAGCGGAGCGTTTATTTTGGTAGATAAAAATCGCCACATTCGTGGAATTTATGATGGAACTGTTCCTGCAAAAGTAGATAACTTGATGGAGGATATGGAAGTACTTTTAAATGAGTCGAGTTCAAATAATAAATAATAATTTGTTGAAAAAGATATTAATGTTAAGCACAATTACTGCTTACAAACTTGGTTTTGCTTTTTGTGTATTGATGATGGTTGCTTGTGATAGCAAAGAGGAAATCAAGAGAAAACAGTATTATATCGACGGACAAGCACTTTATAAAACCCATTGTGCGAATTGCCATCAAGAAAAAGGAGAAGGTTTAGCGGGATTGTATCCGCCCATTGCTGGCTCAGATTTTTTGGCAAAGAATAAAGAATTAATTCTGTGTTCGATGCGCAATGGATTGATGGACACCATTACAGTAAATGGAAAATCGTATCATCAACCAATGCCAGCCAATTCACAATTACAAGCGTTGGACGTAGCCGAAATCGCTACTTTTATTTATAATGAATGGGGTGGCGAAAAAACCATTACAGAAGTAAAAGATGTTCAGAAAATATTGGCTACTTGTAAAAATAAAGTAGAGTAATGATACTTTTCTCATGTCTGTAATTTTAATCGCTTTTCAGAGATGAAATTCAAGTCTGCAAAGAAGTACAATTAAGAATATGAAAAGGTTAGTTTGAAAGTTGTTCCAACATTTTCTTCACTTTCAAAAGTAATGTTACCTCCGTTCATTTTTACTAAGTTATGGACTATCAATAAGCCTAAACCAGTTCCTTTAATTCCTCCAACATTTTCACCTCTGAAAAAGGAAGAATAAACCTTTTTATATTGTTCTCTTGGAATACCAATGCCAAAATCTTTTACTTCAATGACATAATCATTTTCATTGAAGTATAAAGTTAATTTTGGGCTGTCTCTTTTCGGAGAATATTTAAACGCATTCGATACCAAATTGTCAATGATATGTTCTAAATGCTGTGGGTCGGCAAGTACTTTTCTGGCTTCTCCGATTTGCTCCACAACTAATTTCCTACCATCTTTTTGATGCCTGTTTTGCCTTTCCATGACATAGTTTACTATTGCAACCAAATCTACTTCTACTTTTTTGACATCCGCATTTTCATCTTCAATTTTGCCTAAAAATAACGTTTCATCCATCAAATTAGTAATTCTAGCAATTTCATTATGAATATTACTGAGTTGTTTGTTTAGCTTTTCTCTGATAATTCCATCTTGTAGCTGTTCAAGAAACATTTCTATAATTTCTGCGGAGGAAGAAATAGTAGAAAGTGGCGTTTTAAATTCATGGGCGGTCATTGCCACAAACCTTGTTTTTAGTTGGTTTAGCTCTTTTTCTTTTTGAAGAGCATTCATCATACTTTCTTCAGCTCTTTTCTTCAGTGTTATTTCTCTACTTGAACTAATAATTCTGTCTTCGATATCATATTCATCAAAAAACATTTTATAAGACGTTTGCATCCAAATAAATTCCCCATTTTTTTTCAGGAATCTATACTCAATTGATGATTCTGTTTTGTCTTCTAAAAGCAAGCGTTCATGCCTACGTTGTACTTCTTCAATATCATCAGGAAAAAAGTAATCATATACATTTTTGCCGATTAGTTCTTCTGGTTCATAGCCCAAAACATCTTTGCTTGAGGGAGAAACATAAAGATATTCGCCTTGAAGGTTGTAAATACAAATTAAATCACGCACATTACTTGATAATAACTCGCTTAAATGCGAATTAGCTTTCTCATTGGTAATGTCTCTTAAAGTACCTGTTACACCTAAAACCTCTTTTTTTTCATTCGTTAAAAGGGTCGCAAAAACTTTAATCCAAATTGTGTGACCAGCTTTGTTGAGATAACGAATAGAATGATTACATGAAGTTTTTTGCTGATTGATTAAAGGCTCAAAAAGTAATTCATTCTTTTTTATATCGTCAGGATGCAGAAATGTATAAAAAGTCTTTCCGATAGATTCTTCAATAGAATAACCTAGAATATCACTCCAAGCCTTATTTAGAAAAGTCCAATTTCCAACATTATCTGTTTGGAAAAGCACTTCATGTACACTCTCAACTACATATTTATATTGTTCTTCTTGCTCTGATACCTTTCGGATTAGCTGTTTTTTTTCAGTAACATCTCTTGAATAAATGATAAGATGAGTCACTTTCTGTTCAGTATTAAAAACTGGATTGATATAAAACTCATAAAATTTCCCTTTAGCTTCATGAGTAGTCTTAAATCTTTCTCCACTCAATCCTCTTCTAATATTATTTGGAGCAACAGATGAAAACAAAGTATCGGTATCAGTAAGTCTTTTACTTCCGATTACAGGGAAGTAATCATACAATTCTTTAAAAAAAGTACTGTAAGATTTATTGAAAAGAACAAAATTACATTCTGCATCTAATACGCAAACAGGATCTACCAGAATGTCTAGCGCTTCTTGGCTTAATGATAATAGGTCGTTTTGCTTAGTCATTCTAAAAATTAGTTTAACAGATATGATAGAAAATGATTTTTCTACAATTTTTAATCCTTTAGTTGACCCTTTTTTGAGTTTATTTAATCATTAAATTAAGATAAAAATCCCCAAATAAGTACATAACCAGTTCTAATTCTAAATTTAGAATTGAAAAAGCAGCTAAACACTGACAATTATCATAAAATTATGATTTTTTTGTACTTTTAAATCAGTATCTGTTATTTTTTAATGTTGAATGCAGTCTTATCAGTACGGAAATTCTAAAGTGAAAGTAGTTCCTTGATTTTCTTCGCTTTCGAATGTGATTTTACCACCATTCATTTTTACTAAATTATAGACAATTAGTAAGCCAAGCCCTGTACCTTTAATATTCCTTACATTATCTCCTCTAAAAAAAGAGGAGTAAACTTTTTTATGTTGATTCTGCGGAATGCCCAAGCCATAATCTATAATATCAACGGTGAAATTATTTTCATTAAAAGTTAAAATTAAAGCTGGACTAGGCTTGTTTTGAGAGAATTTAAAAGCATTAGAAATTAAATTATCTAAAATATGCTCTAAATGTTGAGCATCCGCAAACACTTTTTTGACTGTTCCCCTCAATTCAAAATATAATTTACGCTTATCTTTTTGATGTCTTACTTGTCTATCAATAATATACTGCACTAAGCTTACCAAATCTATTTCTTCTTTGCTTACTTCTGTTTTGTTGGCTTCTATTTTACCTAAAAACAAAGAAGTATCCATCATATTCGTCATTCTAAGCACTTCGATATTGATATTTTTCACCTGTTTGATGATATTTTCAGTATCAGCATTTAGGCTGCGTTCAGCATACATTTCAATGATATCAGCAGATGAAGAAATCGTAGCAAGGGGTGTTTTAAATTCATGCGTAGTCATAGCCACAAATCTGGACTTTAGCTCATTCAGTTCTTTTTCTTTCTGAAGAGCCTTCATCATACTTTCCTCAGCTAATTTCCTTTCTTGAATTTCATGAGTTGAAGTGATAATCCTATTTTCAATTTCATACTCATCAAAGAATATTTTTGAATTAGATTCCACCCAAATATAATCACCATTTTTCTTTAGAAAACGGTATGATATATATGTACAATCATCTCGTGTACTTAGAATTTCTTGATGACGGTCCTTGACAAGTTCAAGATCATCAGGATGAAAAAAATCATAAGGGTTTTTACCAATTAATTCATAGGGTTTAAATCCTGTTAAATCTTCAATTGATGGCTAAACAAAAAGATAAGTACCATCTTGATTATGAATACAGATAAGGTCACGGACATTATTTAATAATAACTCGTTGAAATGCTCATTGACTATTTCATCAGTAATATCTCTTAAAGTGCCAGTTGTACCAATTATTTCATCGTCTTCATTTATTAAAAGCGTAGCAAAAACTTTAATCCATCTTATTTTTCCAGCTTTAGTAATGTAGCGGATAACATGACGACAAAACTTTTTTTTACGATTAATAAGTGGCTCAAAAAGTAATTCATTTTTCCTTACATCATCAGGATGTAAGTATGAATAAAATGGTGTGTTTAGCGACTCTTCTACTGTATATTGAAAAATGTCAGTCCAAGCTTTATTCAGAAAAGTCCAATTGCCTACAGCATCAGTTTGAAAAATCACATCATGAATATTTTCAACGACATATTGGTATTTTTCTTCCTGAGCCGAAACCTTTTTAATCAAGTTATTAGTTTGTGTAGTCTCATGGGCTGAAACTACTAAAGACTCAACCTTTTGGTTTACATCAAAAATAGGACTAACCGTAAATTCCAGATATACACCATTAACTTGATTATTAATTTTAAAACGCTCGCCACTAAAACCTCTTTTGAATGAACTTCTAACCAGTTCACCAAGATTTGGACTATAGTTCATAAGTCCTTCTTGACCAATTTCAGGATACTCACCAAAATGCGAAAAATAGAGTGATGCAAAAGATTTATTGAATGCTCGTATTTTATATTCTGCATCAACAATAAATACAAATTCATCTAATGCGTCGAGAAATTGATTGTTTAGGATCATTGACTGTTTATTGTATTGAAGTAATAAGTCATTTTAAAGGCAAGTTATGTATCAATAAAATTGGGTTAGTCTATTTGTCAAATATTCAGTGTGTTAGTGAATGCCAGTAGATAAACACCATAATCTCTCTACTAACTTACAATACAAAATAACGGTTTATTTAAAGGCTGTACAATCCCTTAAAGTAGGGGTTTTTCCCTAATTTAAGGGGTAAGGCAAATTATTTTACCAATAGAATGAAATAAAAAAGCAATACCTGCCACAAGACAAGTATTGCTTTGAAGAAATCGTTAATAAATGGTAATAATCAATAAGAAAATTTAATCTGAAATATTATTTATGAAGTCAGTTGGACAATGTTAACGATGTCTAAAACACGCTAACTATTTATAAAAATTCCCAATTCTTACAAAGAATTGGGAATATAAATTATTAACACACATAAATAGGGTTTCTATTTAGAAAATAGTGAAAACATTTTCTAAAGAATCCTATTTAGTTTTCTTTTTGTAAGTTTCACCTTTAATTAAAAAGTTATTTGTTTTTAATCTTTCTTTCATAAAGATTTATTAATTCCCTTTTGTGTCTTCTTTCCTTTATTAGTTTTTTGGAAAGTAAACTAATAGTCCTGTTCTGTTTTTGAATATTAATATTTAGTTCAGAAATCTGATTTTCATAACTAGCACTTTTAGCTCTCATTTCCATTTTAAAATACATAAACTCTTTAACCTTATTTTCAGCATCACTCAATAGCCTTTTTATTCTCAATGAGTCTTGTTTATAAGCATTTCGAATTTCATTAACAGCCTTCAATTCTGACTTTCTTTTTTCATCTTGATTTAAGTATTCCTCAGTGATTGCAAGATTTTTTGCTCTTAAATCACGTACTTCAATTTGTGAGCGTTTAAAGTTTTCATAGAGTCTATTTTTTTCAAATATTTGGGAATTATATTTTTTAGAACTAACACAAGATTGCATCGTAAATGAAATAATTATGATAAATAAAATAGAAATAAAAACTGCTTTCATAAATAAAGATTTTACTAAAATTAGAAGCCATATTTAACCCTTACTATGTTTGAAGTATAAATACCATAAAACTAGATTAAATATCTAAATCAATTTCTAATTTAAAATGACAGGAAATATTAATTAGCCTCAAAACCACAATGTTCAACATTATAGATTTTTAAAAAGGCTCAATGCAGAGCTTTGAGCCTTTAATAGTTCACCTTAGTAGTATTAATATTTACTAAGCATTTATTGAAATTTTAATAACTATATCGAATAGTTGATTTTCGCCTTTTACTTCAAATTGCCCATTAATTGACTCTACCCATTCCTTTACAATATATAAGCCTAAGCCTGTGCCATTCATATCTTTGGGATTATGTGCTTGATAAAATGGCTTTATCTCTTCTGTTGTCAAAGTATAATTCTCGGAATAATGATTTCTAATAATTAATACTAAAAAATCATTTTCAAGTCTTGCTTCTATATATACTTTTCGATTTGAGTCAGCAAAATTCACTACATTTTGGATTAACTCCATGAACATAATTTGAATTAAACTCTCATCATATCCATATAAATAAGTAACGTTTGACTTAATATTGATGTCAAATATTTTCAATGAGCTTTTTGTTGCACTATCCACAATATCTTGCAGAAACTTAATGACATTAATTTGGCTATTGGCTCCTAATACATTTTTCCAAGGATTTACAGCATTAGATAATTGGTTGTACCACAATAGCTTTCGGGTAGTTCTCAGCATTCTGTTTCCAGAAGTATAAATGCCTTCTAATAAGGGTTCAATGTCGAAAGTTTGCTTATTTCTAACCATATCCAAAGCAATCTCGCTTAGGTTAATAATACCATTAAGCGGTGTTAGGTATTCATGATTGGAAACATGATAAAATACATCTATCGCATTTTTCTTGATTTCTATTCCTACTGACTCTTTTTTCTGATTACTCAGTTCCAAACGTGCTCGAATCGTTTCAACTAGTACTCTAGCATTATAAGGTTTGGTTAGGAAATCATCAGCACCCGAATTCATCCCTTTTCTTTTATCCACAAAGTCGGCTCTGGCTGTTAAAAAGATAAAGGGTAAATTTAGAAATTGAGGGTTTAATCTTATTTGCCTCAAGATTTCATAACCATCAATTTCGTCTAAATTAATATCGCAAATAACCAAACATGGATTGATAGACGTGATTAAATCAATTCCTTCTTGTCCTTTATTAGCCACAAAACACTCAAATCCATTGATTTCAAGGATAAGTTTTGTATTCTCTGCCAACTGTAATTCATCCTCTACTAATACTATTTTTGGCATTTGAATATGATTTATAATTAAATTCAAGCATTATACATGTTCCTTTGTTGACTTGAGATTTACAATAAATTTTCGCTTTATGAAAATCTGTAAAATATTTCACTACGTGTAAACCTAAACCAGTTCCATTGATTCCATCTACATTTGATGCTCTTGAGAAAGCCTTAAATAAATTTTGTAAGTCTTTTGCTGGAATACCAATTCCATAATCAACCACCATAACAGTTACAGCATGCTGTCTGAAATGTAGTTGTAAAATCGGTGCTTTTTTTCCTTCAGAATATTTAAAGGCATTTCCAATGATGTTATTCAAGATATGATTCATCATCATTCTATCAAATTCAACTTCATGATTTACTCCCTTTACAATTACTTGCATTTGTCTTCCATCTGCCAATTGTGCATATTTTTCATGAAGTATTACTCTTACAAAACTTTCTAAATCTTGCGGAAATGGTCTGAATTCTACTTTACCACTTTCTATTTTGCTAATCAGGAGTAACTCTTCCATCAAACTTTCCATGCCACCTACTTCACTAACAATTCTGTTTGTATGGAAGTCAACGGCCTCTTTATCCAATCTATCTGTTTCGCTCAGCATTTCCATAATTTGTGCGCTCGACTGAATGACAGAAAGCGGTGTACGCATTTCATGAGAAACAATATTTACAAATCCTGATTTTAGCTCATTCAATCGTTTCTCCTTTTCTATGATTTTTTGTAATTCAGAAACGGCAAGATGTTGGTCTGTTACATCACTAAAAAAGATTGCATAAAATACTTCGTTACTTTCTGCTATATTATAAGGAACAAACGAAACACTTAAATATCTTCTTGAACCATACTTATCTTGAAAACGATATTCCTTGGTAGAACCTTCAAAACTACCACTCTGCTTGGTAAACTCTATCTCCTTTATTAAAGAAGAAATATTTTCAACTGCAATTACATTAATTGATTTTCCTATAATATCGTCTGAAGCATAACCAAAAGTAGATTCAAAAGAAGAGTTTGTATAAATCACATTAAAAGATTGGTCAATCACAATTACGGCAATACTTAAAATTTCTGTGATTTGAGCCAAATTTTTCTCCCTACGATTAACATTCTCTTCAGCATTTTTGATAGAAGTAACATCCATTCCATAGCCAACAACAAACTCTAATTCATTGTTATCAGCATAGAAAGGGTGCATCCTGCGAAGGTTATACTGAATATTGCCTTCAGGAGTAATGTTTTCTTCTAAAAATTCATTACAATCTTTTTGGTTGACTACCTCTTGAAATAATGCTCTTCTTTTTTCAGCAATTCTGATGTCCCTTCCTCTAAATTTCACATAATCAAAATCATCTTTTCCTACAATCCATTCTCTGATTTCATCATTTTTAATAGCTCTTTTATTGACGAATAAGTACTTATGATCCTTATCAAAAACAGCAATATCAGCAGGGATATTCAACAAAATGCTTTCATAGAATTTCTTTTGATTATTCTTCTTTACTTCTAAACTATGGGCGTAGGTATAATCATAGTAAATCCATACTTGTCCTTCAAAAAAATTATTATTAATAATGGGTAAGTAATCTCTCAAAAAAAATCTTCCGTCGGCCAACTCAAGCATTTCTTGTCTAACGGGTTCTTTTTTAGCAAGAATTTCTTTTACTCTCTCTAAAAATTCTTGAGAGTATTTAAATAGCGGGGCAGCAGATTCAGCGGCTTGTTCACAGTTGAAACCAACCATTTGGTCTGGTTCAATAGGGATGTGGAATAGTTCGCAAAAATTAGGATTTACAAATTGTAACCTTCTTTGATTATCCTCTAATAAAACTGCAAAGGGAACTTCATTTAATATAAAACGGAGATCCAAGGCTATGTCATTCTTTTTAAATACCATCGAAGTCAAATTTTCCAATAGCAAGTTCTATCGCATCAATAAGCATTACTTTACTTACTACTTTTTGTAAATACGCTACAATTTCTACATCTAATTTTCTTTCTTTAAAAACTGCATATTCTGATGCCGAGACGACAATCACTTCTATTTGTTTTCCAGTAAATTCTACTTTGTTATCTCTTAAATACAATAAGAATTTATAGCCATCCATCACAGGCATATTTAAATCTAATAGAACAATGATGTGCTGGAAAGTACTTTCTTTGATAGCATCAATCGCCTGTTGTCCGTCTTCACATTCACTAATTGGTATTTCTAAGGAACTTAGTTGTTTAGATAACACAAGCCTATTCATTCGGTTATCATCTACAATTAAGATGAATGGGCTTTTGTTCATAATATATTATTTAGTTGATGAATAAAGCTAATAATTCTCCTTTCGAATTAATTTCAAGCTTTGCATATATTTTTTTAATATGGTCATTTACAGTAGAATAGCTAATAAATAATTGGTTGGCGATTTCTTTGTAGCTTTGTCCTTTCAGTAAATAATCCACAACGTCAAGTTCTCTTTTTGTAAGAACGCCTTCTATCTTAGCTTCTTTTTCCTTTGTTTTCTGAGCAATCTTAGAAAATAACATTGAAGCTACTTCTGGCGAAATTAAAGCGCCATTATTCTTAATAATATCAATTTGCTCAATGATTTTTTTGAGCGAAAGAGGCTTTAACAAATACCCATTTGCACCAGCACTTACGGCTTCCCAAACAGAATCTTCATTACAAGTGCCACTTATCATCACGATGTGTGCATTAGGGTAGGTTTTACGAATCAAACTGATACCTTCTATCCCTGATATACCGGGAAGACCAATATCAATAAAGATTAAGTATGGTTCTTGTGTTAATGATTTATTTTCACTTAAAAATTTTTCTATACTATTCACAGAAAAAACAATAGTTATATCTGTGTATAAGGAGAAAAACTTCTCAATATTATCTCTTAAATTATGATCATCTTCAATGATTCCTATTAACAAATCCATTTCTTAAATTTATTATGATTCAAATGCCCTTTCAATCAAAGTTAAAACCCTTTAAAATGTACAGTGAGGATGAAGGTTCTAAAAAAAAATGATAATAATCACTTTTCTATTACTTATAATGACCTAAGAACATTTATAATACAATTAAACCGACAGTAATATCCGCCCGACTTACCATCAGTTTAATTATATTAATAAATATCAAGTTTTTTGATTAACTTAAAATTCATAGTAGTGAATTTCAATTAGTTGGTTAGGCAAATATTAAACTTGACATTGCAAAGTAAGTTTTTATTATATCGTTATACAATCCCTTAAAATAGGGGTTTTTATAAAAAAGTTGCCATTAACCAATTAATATATTGATTCGGTAAGTATGGAAATGAAAATTGAAGATTGTTCTAGCTTATGAGTGCTTCAATTTTACTTCAATAATGAAGTAAGAATATTTACAAGTAATACAATTTTGAGACAAAATGTATCTGTTTTTTAGTAGCGTTGGAAAAGAATAACAAGTGTAGTATAAATGTGGAGAGCCACTTTATCATCGCATTCTATTAACAATTGTAGAACCCAAATCAGTTTAATAACCAACGATGATATTACTTGGGTGGCAGTTGGTTGTCTTTATGCAGGGACCATACATAATAGATAGAAATCTTTAAGCAACAACCTCATAGTTATTACTTATGGTAAATTTTTTACGCTAACAACTCCCGTTACTTTTCTGAGTGTATAGTCCGTAAAATCTTGATTAGCATCCATTCCTACACCGTGAAAGACTTCTTCGGATGTTTTTACATCGACTGGTTTGTCTGTATAAATTTTCTTGGTATCTGGATTCCAATAAAGTTCATCTGTAGTAAGTGTTTCGTGTTTAATTTGATTGTTGATGAGTACTCTTCCCATGATATGATAAATATTTTTCATGCGAATGTATCTTGCAGAATCACTTCGTAAAGTGGTACTGTTGTTTCCTAATTTATCAAAAAAGAATACTCTTACTTCATGAGGATATACTTTATCTTCATTCGGCATTGTCAATTGGCTTTCTGTGGACATTCTAACGACTAATCTGGCAGAATCTGAATAAGTCATGTTTACACCATAAATCTCAGAGATTGGTCCCTCATAAGCTTTTTTGGCAATTACTTTCTTTTCTTCCTTACAAGCCATTAGTAAAAAGAAAGTAATCATTAAACCAAGTATTGGGCGTAAAACTAATTTGACAACCCTTAGTGGAGTTGTCAAATTAGTCAATTGTTTGAAATATATTTTGAATTGATTCATATAATTAGAATAATTAATCAATTTTTGGTTTACGGAACCAGTAGAAATCACCTAACGAGAAGCCAACAACAATTTTGCTGTATTGTTCTTCTAATCCGTTTGTTGAAAGTACTCCTCTTTTACCTCTTACATAAGCAATATTTACATAAGAAATAGTACGTAATGGTAATGAAACACCTACAGAGAAACTCATGTCTTTTGCTGCTTCGTTTCCATTATAAGTGTAAGGAGATTGTGTGTAATTTGCACCTACACGATACATTACATGGTTGAAGTATCCAGAGATGGCATCAAATTTTGGAATATATTCTGCACCAACAGCTACGGTATAAGCATTTTTTAACCCATCATTATCGCCTTCTAAACTTTTATATCCTGTCCATTTTGTTGTAGAGTAATCTAATGAAACAAGTAGTTTTCCCGGCTTTTCTAAACTTACCCCAAATTTGTAATTGGCTGGTAAGGTAATACTTCCATTTGGATTTGAAAGCGTATCGGCATTGATAAGTGTTATACCCGAAGCATCATACGTATTAAATCCTTTAAGATTTTTGATGCCAATGTTTTGTGATAATTCTGCTGTAGCACCAATATTCAAGAAATATTCTTTGCTGATTTTGGGTCTCCAAGCGTAGCCTAATTTAAAATGTACACTTGAATAATTAGAACGGTTAAAGCTTTTTACTTGATAATTTTGCCCGTCACTAAGGTTTTGTGTGGTAATATCTCTGTTGATTACTCCGAATAAATAAGAAGTTTCAAGACCAACATACATGTTTTTACTCACTCTAACACCATTACTGATGATAGCCTTATTAAGTCCGCCTTCGCCATTATAAGTAAGAATCGTACTATCTGTACCAACAACATTAAGTTTTCGTGAAGTAAGGGTTTTGTAATTTACGGTAGAATAAGGCATTAAACCTAAAGCCAAAGTCCAACGTGGAGAAGCTGGTAACGCCAATATAACTGGTCCTAAAGTTCCATTATAAGTATTAGAGCGTTGTCTGCTGTCTTGCATCGCTTTGATTTCGGTATTTACACCCATTTCAAAAACAGTATAACGGTTTCTTGCAAGCATCGCTGGGTTCAAGGTATTTACATAAATACCGTTAGAACTTGCCACACCCAAACCGCCAGACATTGAGTTTACGGCAGTTCCGCCATTATAAACTTCGCCAATGCCTAAGAATGAAAACGGAGAATTCGTTTCTTGTGCTTGTATTGAATGAAATGCCAAAAGGCAAGAAACAGCAATAAATAAACGAGAGAATGATTTGAATAGGAACTTAGAAGCAAATGCTTGATTGTAACTTTTTCTATTTACAACCCTTGAAGGGATTGTTGCTCGCATAAAATTTGAAATACTATTTATTTTGTTCGACATTATATTCTAAAATTCTGTTAAGTCCAATCAGCACCAACTCTGGAATTACAAAGTTCGGGTATTTTATGCGGTTTGCAAAGAATGTAGCATCTCCGCCACATAAAATGACGTTAATTTTTGTTAAAAGCTTGTGATACTCTTCAATAAATCCATTTATCTCTGCAGTAATACCATTCATTACGCCACTTTGCATAGCGTGTTTTGTACTTTTTCCAAGAATGTGGGGTGCTTCTTCTGGTTCTAATAACGGCAAACGTTTGGTAAAAGTATTCATAGCAGTGAATCGCATCCGTACTCCAGGTGAAATAATTCCTCCGTGAAAATTATCTTCGGTATCAACCAAATCATAAGTAATACAAGTACCCAAATCAATAATCATAGCGTTACTTTCAGGAAATATAACTCTTGCACCAATGGCAGCAGCAATGCGGTCGGCTCCCAAAGTTTCTGGTGTATCGTACAATTTAGTGATAGGAACGGGCGTAGTATTTTTTAAAAAGAACACTTTTGTACTGGCATCAGAAAAATCTTTACTCAATTGTTCTTCTGAATAACTCACCGTTGAAATGATAATATTCTTTGGCTTTAAGTCTTTTACGTAGTCAATCAGTTCGGAATAGGTAAAAGAACCTTTACTTTCGACGAGCTTTCCTTGCTCAAAAAGCCCCGTTTTGGCAAAAGTATTTCCTAAGTCTATGGCTAAATTCATGTAAAATAATGTAAGTGAAATTTGCTTCGGTATGATTTTTTAGGATAAAAAAGACAGCAAATCGTTTAAAATAAAAGCAATTTTTACAATTTTGGGAAAGCGTTTTTAAAATTCTTATGTTCACTCCCAATCATAACATTCATCTTTAAGTTTTAAAAAACAAATATTATGGAATTCTTAGAATCTGAAATTCTTGAAAATAAAGTTAATGATATTCTCTGGTTTATCGGAATTATAGTGAGTAGCTTACTATTAAAACGTTTATTATCAGTATCGCTTAGTAAAGTTTTATATCGTTTTATCAAGCACGATAAAGTATCAATTCATACTTGTATTGAGATGCTCAGAAAGCCCGTTGAGCTTTTTATCATTGTGTTGATGGTTTACTTTGCTTTTCTTTATTTACACTTTCCTCTTTCTTGGAATTTAGCCGCTACTTTGGGCTTGAAAGTAGTACTTCTGAAGATTTTTCAATGCTTTTTGATTTTTTCAATTTCTTGGATTTTGATTCGTTTGGTGAAATTTATCGCCCTTATTTTTCAAGAAAGAGCTGCATTGACTGAAACAAAACTCGACGACCAGTTTGTCCCTTTCTTCAAAGATTTGGCGGTTGTAACAGTATCTATTATGACTTTTTTCTCAATGCTAGGCATTGTTTTCAAGATAGATGTTGTGGCATTGGTAACAGGTTTGGGAATTGGGGGTTTGGCAATTGCCTTGGCTGCCAAAGAAACTTTAGAAAATCTGTTTGCTTCTTTAATGCTTTTTATGGATTTGCCTTTTGTTGTTGGGGATAATATACAAATAGATAAAGTATCTGGAGATGTTGAAAAAATCGGTTTTAGAAGTACTCGTTTAAAAACTGCTGACGGAAGTGTCGTTACCGTTCCGAATCGTTTATTGACAGCCCAAGCCTTAGAAAACATGAGTACTCGTCAGTTTCGCAGAGCAAAATATTTAATTAAACTTCAACAAGATACTCCTGCAAGTACGATTCAAAATATTGTTTCACAAATTCAAGAAGAAGTATTAGCACATGAACATATTTATAAGCCAGAGCCGGGTATTACTCGTTTTGATGGAATTGGGGAAGGTTCTATGGATATTCAAGTAGCTTATAATGTTGAAAGTAATAATGTAGCCATTTTGAATAAAACACGGGAAGAAATTAATTATAAAATTGTCGATATTGTAGAGAAAAACGGAGCAAAATTTGCCGACTTAAATAGTAGAATATAACTAGAGGAAATCTTTTTTATAAGTAGTATTTAGTTTTTGTATATTTACAAGGCTAACTGTTTATAAATAATTTACTATTTAATGAAAAAAATCTTTCTAACATTGCTTACGTTCGTTACAATGTCAACAATTCATGCCCAAAAAGTTTATCCCACGCTAGGGAAAATCACTCAGTTTGATTCAGCTCTTGAAAGTCTGGTTTCTGTCGATGCAAAAGTAGAAATTTTAGCTTCTGGATTTGTTTGGTCGGAAGGACCAGTCTGGCATAAAAAAGGGAAATACTTAATTTTCTCTGATGTTCCTGCCAACACCATTTACAAATGGAATGAAAGCGAAGGAGCAACCATTTTTCTTTCTCCTTCAGGTTATACAGGTTTGGGAGAATACGGTGACGAACCCGGAAGTAATGGATTAACGATTAACAATAAAGGTGAATTAATTGCCTGCGAGCATGGCGACCGTAGAGTATCGTCAATGTCTTTGGCTTTAGGTGGAAAAAGAACTTTAGCTGATAATTACCAAGGAAAGCGATTTAATAGTCCGAATGATGTTGTGCAACATTCGGCCGGAGCTTATTACTTTACCGACCCGCCTTATGGACTCCCCAAAAAAGACAAAGATCCAAGTCGTGAACTTGAATTTGGCGTTTATCGCATCGGAACAGATGGAAAAGTAAGCTTAGTAGCCAATGATTTAGTAAGACCAAACGGTTTAGCTTTTTCGCCAGATGAAAAGATTTTATATGTGGCGCAATCTCATGAAGACAGAGCTATTTATATGGCATATCCTGTTAACGAAGATGGAAGTTTAGGAACAGGCAAAGTACTTTTTGATGCAACATATATGCTGAAAAATGAAAAACGTTCAGGCTTACCAGATGGATTGAAGATTGATAAAAAAGGTAATTTATTCGCAACCGGTCCGGGTGGAGTATTAATCATCTCGCCAGCGGGAAAATTATTAGGAAGAATAGAAACGGGTTCACTAGCAGCAAATTGCGCTTGGGGAGACGATGGTTCAACGCTTTACATCACGGCTGATATGTATCTTTGTCGTGTAAAAACGTTGACGACTGGAGTTGGGTTTTAATTTTAGCTGTGAGCTATGAGTTGTCAGCTTTGAGCTTTCAGATATCGGATTTTGGTTTTACGTTTTTTAAAATCTGTGTGAATCTCCGTATTAAATCAGCTTGGAAAGAAGCAATCAAATGTCATTCATTACCAATAAAAGAAAAGACTCAGGATTTCTCCCGAGTCTTTTTCTTTAAAGAATAAATCTCAAAGCTGTCGGCTCATAGCTCACAGCTAAAAATCTATTTGCTTAAACTCGCAATCATTTCTTTCAAAGCCTTAATTTTCGATTCAGCATCTGCCAATTTTTGGCGTTCTCTTTCTACTAATTCTGGTTTGGCATTGGCTACGAAACGTTCGTTAGCTAATTTCGCTTCTGTCGATTTTTTGAAACCTAAATTATACTCCAACTCTTTTTTTGCATTGGCTAATTCTGCTTCTACGTCAATTTCTCCTGCAAGATTGATGAAAAATTCATCCGCTTTTACTACAAATGAAATAGCATTCGCCACTTTATCACTTACATATTCAATCGTTTCAGTATTGGCTAATTTTTGAATAATGCCTTCCAAAGTTTGGTAACGAGCTTTTTCTTCTGTTTTGATAGACAACGGCAAAGCTATTTTTGGCGAAAGTTGTTTGGCATTACGTATCTCACGGATTTTTGTTACAACGGTAAACATTGCATCAAAGTCCGCTAACAAAGTAGCATTTACTTCGCTTGCTACTGGATAAGCCGCTCTACAAATACTTTCATTTGCTCCACGTTGGCTGATTGCCTGCCAAATTTCTTCGGTAATGAATGGCATATATGGATGAGCCAAACACATCAATTTTTCAAAGATGGAAATCGTTGCTTCAAAAGTCGCTTTGTCGATAGGTTGTTCGTAAGCTGGCTTAATCATTTCTAAGTACTTACCACAGAAATCATCCCAAATCAAATTGTAAATCGACAAAAGTGCATCCGAAATACGGAACTTCACGAAATGTTCTTGAACATCAATAATCGTCTGATTCAAACGTGACTCAAACCATTGAATTGACAATAAATTTTCCTGTGGTTGTGAAATATCTGTTGCGTTCCAACCTTCTACCAAACGGTAAGCATTCCATACTTTGTTACAGAAATTACGTCCTTGTTCAACCAATTTCTCATCAAACATCAAGTCATTTCCAGCAGGAGAACTAAAAAGCATACCAGTACGCACGCCGTCTGCACCGTATTGAGCAATCAAATCTAATGGATCTGGCGAGTTTCCTAATGATTTAGACATTTTTCTGCCTAATTTATCACGAACGATACCCGTTAAATATACATTTCTGAAAGGTAATTCGCCTCTCCATTCATAACCAGCGATAATCATACGAGCTACCCAGAAGAATAAAATTTCTGGAGCAGTCACTAAATCGTTGGTTGGATAATAATATTTAATGTCTTCGTTATCAGGATTTTCGATACCATCAAAAACAGAAATTGGCCATAACCACGACGAGAACCAAGTATCCAAAACGTCTGGGTCTTGGGTTAAGTCTTCTTCTGTTAAAGCAAATAATTGTAATTCGTGTTGAGCTTTACGCAAAGCTTCACGCTTGCTTTTCGCCACGATAACAGTACCGTCTTGCAAATAATAAGCTGGAATTTGTTGTCCCCACCACAATTGTCTTGAAATACACCAATCTCTCACATTTTCCATCCAAGAAGAGTACATATTCTTGAATTTCGGTGGATACAATTTGATGTTATCATTCATTACGTTCTCTAAAGCAGGCTGAGAAACCTCTTTCATTTCCAAGAACCACTGTAAAGATAATTTTGGCTCGATAACCGCACCAGTACGCTCAGAAGTCTTAACGATAGATTTGTACTCTTCTACCTTTACTAAATGTCCTGCTTCTTCTAAATCTTTTACAATATTTCTACGAGCTGCAAAACGGTCTTGCCCTACATACAATACCGCTTTTTCGTTCAAGAAACCTGCATCGTCTAAGATGTCGATTACTGGTAATTTATGTTTTAAACCTAATTCGTAGTCATTCAAATCGTGGGCGGGCGTTACTTTCAAACAGCCTGTTCCAAAATCCATCGTTACGTACTCATCCAAAATCACAGGAATTTCACGACCTAACAATGGAATCTTTACAGTTTTGCCATGAAGATGTGTATAACGTTCGTCGTTCGGGTTAATACAAACGGCAGAGTCAGCCATAATCGTTTCAGGACGTGAAGTAGCAATCGTTAAACTTCCTTCTTCCCCAACAACATTATAAGTAATATAATAAAGCTTCGCTTGAATATCTTTGTCGATTACTTCTTCGTCAGATAAAGCTGTTTTCCCTTGTGGGTCCCAGTTTACCATTCTTACGCCACGGTAAATTTTACCTTTTTCGTACAAACGAACGAAAGTATCAATTACGGCTTGGTACAAAGAAGGTTCCATCGTAAAACGAGTTCTGTCCCAATCGCAAGAAGCACCCAATTTTTTCAATTGTTCCAGAATAATCCCGCCGTACTTGTCTTTCCATTCCATCGCATAAGCCAAGAATTCGTCACGAGTCAAATCCTTTTTCTCAATGCCTCTTTCTTTCAACATCGCCACCACTTTTGCTTCCGTTGCGATAGACGCATGGTCTGTACCCGGCACCCAACAAGCCTCTTTACCTTCCATTCTTGCCTTACGAATCAATACATCTTGAATAGTATTGTTCAACATGTGACCCATGTGGAGTACACCCGTTACGTTTGGCGGAGGAATTACGATAGAGTAAGGTTCTTTGTCTGGATTTGGTTTTGAAGCAAAGAATTTATTTTCGAGCCAATATTGATACCATTTGGCTTCAATGTCTTGTGGAGCGTATGTTTTTGAAATCATTTTATAAGAATTGTGGGTCAGTTTTCAGTCCTGACGAAATTTGTTGCAAAGATACGGATTTTGAAGGAAAGGAATTAATGGATTGGAAAGAGATATTGATGGAAATCGGTTTAATTCCTGTAGCAGCTAGTCTAATAACGACAAAGCCCTCATCACAATTATTGTCTGAGGGCTTTGTCGTTATTGCTAGATATATTGACTAAAAGTCCTCATCCAAAGAGAATGACATCGATTCCTTTTCAGACATGACGCCTGATTTTTGATATTCTGCTACTCTTTTTTCAAAGAAGTTTGTTTTACCTTGTAATGAAATCATTTCCATGAAATCGAAAGGATTGGTAGCGTTATATTGTTTCTGTAAGCCTAAAGCCAACAATAAGCGGTCTGCTACGAATTCGATGTATTGACACATTAATTCTGCATTCATGCCGATTAATGAAACTGGCAAAGCATCCGTTACAAATTCTTTTTCGATAGAAACCGCATCCATAATAATTTTATAGACAGAAGCTGGTTCTAATTGATTTTTGATATGCTCTGTGTAAAGTAAACAAGCAAAATCACAGTGAAGACCTTCGTCTCTTGAAATCAATTCGTTCGAGAACGATAAACCTGGCATTAAACCACGTTTTTTCAACCAGAAAATTGAACAGAATGAACCTGAGAAGAAAATGCCTTCTACAGCAGCAAAAGCAATTAAACGCTCAGCAAAGTTTCCATCGTTAATCCAACGCAATGCCCAGTCAGCTTTTTTCTTTACGCAAGGAATTGTATCAACCGCACGCAACATTTTATCTTTTTCTACTGGATTTTTGATATAAGTATCAATCAACAAAGAGTACGTTTCAGAGTGGATATTTTCCATCATAATCTGGAATCCATAGAAGCATTTTGCTTCAGCATATTGTACTTCAGAAAGGAAATTTACCGCAAGGTTTTCGTTGACAATACCATCTGAAGCTGCAAAAAATGCCAATACGTGCGAGATAAAGTGTCTTTCTCCATCATTTAAGCGATTTTCCCAATCGGCTAAATCTTGTTGAAGGTCAATTTCCTCGGCAGTCCAAAATGAAGCTTCCGCTTTTTTATAGAATTGCCAAATATCGTTTTGCTTAATCGGAAACAATACAAAGCGGTTTGGGTCTTCGACTAAAAGGGGCTCTATTTGCGTAATGTTTGTCATGGTTGTTAAGGGAATTTTTGTTTGTCAGCTTATTTTACTGCACAATCTTTTTATGCACAATCTTTTTATATAATACTTATTTTTATTGCTTAATGTTCGATTTTACTAGCCACCAATATACACCATGTTTTTTAATTCATGATTGAAAGTAATGATTAAGCTTTTAATCTTCAAATCACTCTTTAAACGAACACCAAAAGTAGCGATGAAGTTATTTTTTTTCGGAAAAAATCTGATGTTTTTGATAAGCTCATCTTTTTCAAGACAAGCGATGTATCAAACGAGTAAAATAATCAGATAGAATTTTAAGTGGGCTATTAGGCAGGTACAAAATACTTATTAAGCAGAAGCCCATATTGATATTATCGCCGAGCTATCTTCTCCAAATTTAGAAAGGTTTTACTTCAATAACTAAGAAAAATTATTGAATTTTTATAAATCATATTTTCCACCAAATGGTATTTTTTATAAGGTTGAATTGATACTATTGTTTTTCAGAATGTTATCAATGACCTTAAAAATCTATGCCAGTACTTTTCAAAAATTTGGAAGAAATTTTTGATTTACTTGTGATATATCTTACACTAAAACCTATATAGGGAGCAACAGGCAAGCTTGAAGTACTAAGATTTTCGTTAGCAGCATTAAAGGTTTTTACTTTCCTAAATGCCGTTAAACCACCTTCAATACCAAGATTAAAAACATTCAAAACATGTGCATTGCCCGATACAGTAAACCTTACTTGCTGGTAGTTCTGACGACGAATCATTTTTTCTGAAATAGCGTACTCTTGATAACCAGCACTGTAGCCATCGTAAACCGAATTAAAATCCAGATGAAGCCAAGGATTTACTTTATAGCCAACACTGGCTCTGAAAGGCAAAATGCCAGAAACCTTCCAGTCGTTTCCAAGCGCTTTTGTGAAACCAAAAACAGGTACAATTCTGAATTTTTGATTATAAATAATGGCAGTGCCATAAAGTATTTGTGTTTTTAAACCCAAAATTCGCAAACGAGCTGCTCCACCATAAAAGTAAGGTTGTGGATTTAAAAAGGTTTCATTGCTTTGCGTAATGCCACCACCAACGGCATACACCCAAAGTTTTTCTCGTAAACTTGCTTTTAGTTGAACGTAAGTCATGCCCAAAGTTTTATAACCACCATTTGGGTCATCTTTTCCATCAATTGTTGTGTTGATTTGGGCAAGATTTGCCACCAATAGAGAATGCTTCGCCTGAATATCAGCTTTTTTCCCGAAACCAATTCCTGCTTGAATTTCTGTACTCAAAGGAATAATTCCTAAAGCCGTACTTCTGTTGAAACCAAATTTCTGTCCGTTCGACATTGATGTTTCGGGCATAAACTCGGCTCGTAACGTAACATTTGGATAAAATAATTGGCTCAAAGAAGGCGTTTGCGCTATACTTTTCGAACAAAAGCAAAGCAACAAAACGCTAAGAAAAGAAATGTTTTTTTGAAATAGCATGATAGAGAATTGTTAGTCTTTCTTTAAACGACTTAATCGAAGGCTAAAGTATTTGAGCGATGGTTTGTGTAATCAGGACAGTGATTTTGATAAAATTGCAAGAAAACGAGTAAAAAATAATAATATTTACTTTTAGATATATCTTAGATTAATTTAGATTTTATCCATTTAATATGAATTCCCTTCATCAGCTCGACTACGTCGTTTTTTCATTGTATTTAATACTTGTTGGTTCGTATGGCTATTGGGTATTTCAGCGAGACAAAACAAAAAACTCAACCACAAAAGGCTTTTTTTTAGCCGAAGGTTCACTTACTTGGTGGGCAATCGGAGCATCTTTAATTGCTTCAAATATTTCAGCAGAACACTTTATTGGAATGTCTGGCTCAGGCTTTGCCATTGGTTTAGCCATTTCTTCTTATGAATGGATGTCGGCTGCAACCTTGATTGTCGTGGCAGTTTTTTTCATTCCAATTTATCTGAAAAATAAAATCTATACGATGCCACAATTATTGTCATTACGATATAACGATACCGTAGCGACGATTATGGCAGTATTTTGGCTTTTGTTATATGTATTCATCAACCTTACTTCCATTTTATACTTAGGCTCTTTGGCTTTAGAAACCATCACAGGTTTACAGTTTGAATATTGTATGGGTGCTTTAGCCATTTTTGCGATATTAATTACCCTTGGTGGAATGAAAGTAATCGGTTATACCGACGTTATCCAAGTGGTCGTACTGATTTTGGGAGGATTGGCTACCACTTATTTAGCCTTAAATATGGTTTCGGATAAATTTGGAGGAGAAGGCGTTTTTGATGGACTGTCTTTGCTAAAAACCAAAGCAGATGACCATTTTCACATGATATTCTCTAAAGGGGATAAGTACTATTATGAATTGCCCGGATTGTCAATTTTGATAGGAGGGATGTGGATAAACAATTTGAATTATTGGGGCTGTAATCAATACATCGTTCAAAGAGCTTTGGGAGCAGATTTAAAAACAGCAAGAAGTGGGATTATTTTTGCTGCCTTTTTAAAATTACTAATTCCACTGATTTGTGTTATTCCGGGTATAGCGGCGTACGTACTATATAATAATGGTTCTTTACAACAAGAAATGGTAGATATAAACGGTATTGTAAAACCAGACCATGCCTATCCATCTTTAATGAATCTTTTGCCAATGGGTTTAAAAGGACTTGCCTTTGCGGCACTTACTGCTGCAATTGTGGCGTCTTTGGCAAGTAAGTGTAATAGTATTGCTACGATTTTCAGTTTAGATATTTATAAAAAAATCTTGAAAAAAGACGCTACTGAGCGAAATACCGTTTTAGTAGGACGATATGCCGTTTGGGTTTCATTTGCGATAGCATTGTTGGTTACTCCACAGCTTCGTCATCTTGAACAAGCTTATCAGTTCATTCAAGAATATTCAAATTATATTACACCGGGTGCATTTGCTTTGTTTTCTTTAGGATTGTTCTGGAAAAAAACTACTTCAAATGCGGCAATTATTGCTGCCGTACTGACTTTGCCACTTTCGCTTTTATTTAAAATGTTACCAGAATGGATAGGAATAGAGCCGATTCCTTTTTTAGATAGAACGCTTTGGGTTTATCTAATTTTAGTCGTTATAATGGTAACTGTTTCTTTAATAGAAGGCAGAAAAAAAGAAGAAACAAAAGGTTTAGCCATAGATTCGAGTATGTTTAAGGTTTCAGATTCTTTTGTGGTTGTTTCGGTACTGATTTGTGGCGTTTTAGCAGCACTTTATACTGTTTTTTGGTAAATCAAAATTAGGAATTTCTAAAATTATGCTAGAAAATTTATACTTTTGAGAAAATATTTTGTGAGTACAATTATCTAATTTTTTAACATTCAATATCTTAATTTATAGCCATTTAATCTGTTTTGGTCTTATGGAATTTTCAGAAAAAGAAATCGCTCCCTTAGCGAGCCTTGATGTTTGGGAAGACGACGTTTTGCAACGTTATCCTGAAGAAGATACTACTTTTAAAAAGACAAAGGACGAGTATCGTAATTATGATAATCCTGAAAGAGATACCGTTCGGGAGTTTTACCGTTTGAATCACAAGTATCAAACTTATGACTTTGTAAAGCAAAAACAAGCAGAGTTCTTGAAGTTTGATAAAAAAGAAATGCCGATTTGGGATGCTTTTGATTTCTTGAATTCATTGGTTGACGATTCTGACCCTGATACTTCATTAGACCAATGGCAACATTTATTACAAACTTCGGAAGCCATCCGTGCAGACGGACATCCAGATTGGTTTGTATTAACAGGTTTATTGCACGACATGGGTAAAGTACTTTGTTTGTTTGGAGAACCACAATGGGCTGTAGTAGGTGATACTTTCCCAGTAGGTTGTAAGCATTCAGATAAAATTGTTTATTCAGAATACTTTGAAGCAAATCCAGATGCACATGACGAACGTTTTAATACTAAATATGGTGTTTATTCACCGAATTGTGGTTTAAGAAACGTAGATATGTCATGGGGACATGATGAGTATTTATATCAAATGGTAAAAGATAATTTACCAGAGCCAGCCTTATACATGATTCGCTATCACTCATTTTATTCACAACACCGTGAAAACGCTTACGAGCATTTAATGGATGAACATGACCACGAAATGTTTGAGTGGGTGAAGAAATTCAATCCTTATGATTTGTATTCAAAACTTCCTGTACCTCCAGACACTGAAGCCTTGAAACCATATTACAAAGAGTTAGTAAAGAAATACTTACCAGCTAACTTGAAGTTTTAAAATAAATAGAGCCACGCATAAAAATGGGTGGCTCTATTTATTTTGTAGGAATTAATATTTAATAATCTTACGAGTAATGTTTTTGTTCCCTACATCAATTTTTAAGAAATATGTTCCTGCATTGATTGTCGAAAGGTCAATTACTCCTGAATGATTTTGCGAACGATCTTCAGAAGTTTGTTCTAGGATATTTTTTCCACTTACATCATAAAGCGTCAAATATACTTTTTCAGGCTTATCAGTACTTACTTTCCAATTACAAATTTCAGCAGTAGGAACAGGATAAACTTCTACGTTAATATCTTTCTCAATATCATTAGCGAGAATAATTACTTCAATTTTAGCAGAACCTTCTGTTGTACCGATACCACAAATATTTTTTACTTCACTTAGCGTATAAGTAGTGGTTGATAACGGCTTTACATTGACCTCAAAAGGCGAAGTTGTGGCTGTAAATATTTGCCCATCCGAAAATGTTAAAGTCCACGGAGCGTAGGAATTTAAACTAACAGAGATTTTAGTTTCTTTGTCATAATCAATACTTTGGTCGCCCGTGAGTGTCGCTTTAGGTAAAATAGTAGGAAGGGCAATTGTTTTTACTTTCTCTGAATAATCCCAACATTCACCCTTTCTGAGCAAAGCCCTATAAATACCTGAGTTATTTGTTTTAAAAGTGGAAACATTAGCATCTTTAATACCTGCATTATTAAGCTCCCATTGATATTTTAAACCTGTTTCGTTACTTGCAATCAGTTCAACGGTTGAGTTATCGCAAAAAGTAATAGAGTCTTTAGGGCTAATACTAGTTGGGATTTTAACGAAATTCAGATTGATAGTAGAAGATACTCCTTCACATTTTCCTTGGCTTGCTTTGAGTTGATATACACCGGATTCACTTACTTGTATTTGGGCTAAAGATTTAGAAAAAGCTAAATCTTTACCGTCTTTTATCCATTGATATTGAATTTTAGTTGTATCAGTAGTATTAATATAACCATTTATTGCGGTTTTTTCTCCTTCACAAATACTGGACTGATTGGTGTAAATTGTGGTATTAAGTTTTCTCAAAGTTATTTTATATGGAGGAGTAATAGATTTACAGCCATTTTGATATAGGGTTTCTAGTACATAATTTCCGTCTTGATTAGTCGAAATTCTATCAGTCGAATCTGACTTAGAAAGAGATTTGAAAATATTCCCATCTTTTTTCCAAGTATATTGGATTGGGGTCTGGTCATAAAAAACAGAGGAGGGAGAACTTGTAAATGTAATAGTATCTTTACAAGCAACGATTGGAATAACATTTAAAGTAGGATCAACAGAATTAGTATTTATCAGTACATTTTTGCTAAAAGAAATCGAAGCTGTATCTGAAATGGCTTTACATTCAGTACCATTATCATATTTGATAGTATAAACTGCATGATATTTTCCTGGTGTTTGATGGTTCAATGTCGAGTAAATATAATATTCTCTTCCAATAAATGTGGTAATTAGATCTGTATCTTTAAAATACTCAAAATCCGCATAATACTTGCTTGAATCGATAAGTGTGTTTACTTCGTTGATTAGTTTGTTGTCTCTATACCATTCTGTTGGTTGTATAATTCCTTGAATTACTTTTTGAGTCTTTAAGTCAAAATATGAAGTCGAAACATTTTTATATAAATCGATACTCATTTTGGTGCCTTCGCACCATTCTTTAGAAGAGTAGAATAATTTTATATTATCATTAGCTATTTTATTGATACGTATTTCATTAGAAACGCCTTCGCAGGTACCATTAACAGCTTTCAAAGAATATACTCCTGCGTCGTTAATTTTAATGGAGCTAGTATCATTATTCCCAATAGCAATTCCATCTTTTAACCATTGTAGTTTCCATTCTTTTTGTTTTGCAATAGATGTTTTACAGTAAAGGTATGTTGAAGGGTTTGTACAAGTAATATTTCCATCAGAATAGATACTGATAGGTAGTTTGTTATTTCTTGATTTTGCTATAAAAAAAGTATCTGAAGTAGCAGTGCAACTTCCTTGTTGAAAAGATACTGTATATTTGCCGTCTTCATAAACGTTTAAATTTGAAGAACTTTCGTTTACTATATTTGTGCCGTTCTTTCCCCAAGTGAATGTATATGCCTTTGTTGAATCTTTTCTTGAATAACTATGTAAATTAATTGATTTTTGCCCGCAATAAAATACTGTTTGCCCGGCTATTTCTGGTTTATAAATACTTCCAAGCTTGATTTTTATTTCATTTGATTCTCCTGTACAGCCTTCGGTTGTTTCAACTTTAACTTTGTAGGTTCCTGCTTTTGTAGCTTGCAGTGTATTCAATTGAGAATTATTAAGAATTTGACCATCCAGTAACCATTGAACTTTTTTATATCCTATATAATCAGAATAGTATAATGTCAAGCTATCGCAAGCATTGATTATCTCATTAGCATGAGAATTATACCCTAAGGGACTAGTTAGGTAAGGGGTGTAGTGCCCTTGAACACCTATTGATTCAGAAACAGAGGAAATATTATCATCAGAAACAATTTTAAAGGTCATGGAGTAATACACATCTGGAATTTTTAATTTTAAAGGACTTGATAACCCTTCCGCTAAAATAGTATTATTACTAATTACTTTAAATTTAGTGCCTTGTGGGAACTGCCCAGTTGTAGTAAATGGTATTTCTATAATGCTATTAACGCAACTAACCTTGCTTTTATAACGTTCAATATCCCCAATTGAAATGCTTTTACAATCATTTGTGGAACTTACTTTTAGGTTGGTGCTGGTTTTTAAAAGACAGTTATTAGTATAGTAAACTGTGAGTTTGTAAAGTCCTGAATTTGAATCAACTATATTGTATAGCGTAGGGTTATCGCCATTAAAGGTTGTATTAAAGTTGTTTGGACCTTCCCATCTTGCATAATTATAGCTAGCATTAGAAGGGTTAGAAGAGAATTCGGGTAATTTTATAGTTGAGCCTTTACAAGCTGTTATCTCTTGGGGAAGACTTATTGAGTATTGTATCGTATTGATCTTAACTTCAGTTTGTGATGTGAATTTACAACCATTTTGTGTAAACCCTGTAAAGGTATAAGTACCCGCCATTGCACTGGTTACTTTTGGGATAATAGGATTTGGATTAGTGGTAGTAAAATTATTAGGACCAACCCACAGAAAAGAAGCAAACTGATGAGACGAATAAAGTTTCAGGGTATCGTCGAGGCATAAAGACAACTTCTTCTGAGGTTCATTTTCAAAGACGTCCACTATTAGTTCATTTGAAGGGAACACACAACCATTTTTTATTTTCAATAACTGGTAGGATCCACTTTCATCAACATAAAAGGTATTAGTATTGGCATTTTTAACAACTTCTTTGTTCTTGAACCAAATATATTTTAAACTATCGATTGAACTAGATACTAATGTAAGTTTATTGTCTGTTAAACAAGAAGTTGTAATGGTTGGTGTAACCAAATCCTCAACTTGTACATTTATTGTATCTGAATAATATACACAGTCATCATTTTTGAATTCGTACCAGTATTTCCCCGATTCATTTACTTGTACCTCGCATTTTTTTGTTAATATAATTTTACCATCTTTTTTCCAAACAGCGGCATCATTATCATAGTAATAGCAACGATTTAGCTTAAGTAAATATGAATTACCTTTACAAATTTTTACGCCTTTAGGTGAGTTAACTGAAAAAATCTTTTTACCGTAAATATTGTCGATTGTGATAATTTTAGATTCACCAGTACATCCAGTCTGTGAATCATGATATTTTAATTGATAATCTCCTGTTGATGATGGATATAAATGATAGTCATTTTTGTACTCAACTCCATTTTTATACCAAGTAAAATTACTTCGATTAGGAACTAATGTAAGTGTTGAAAGCTGAACATTGAAAAAACTGGAACAATTATTAATTACTCTTTCAAAAGATATAGGAATATTCTTCATTGTACCATAGCTGAATTTAACACTATCTTTGGATACGCAGTTTCCTTGTGTAACTTTTAAGATATAAGTACCAGGGCTATAGGGAGAGCTTTCAAAAGGAGAAAGTCTAAAGTTATTTTGAGAAGAATAAATAGTTAATCCGTCTTTTGATAGTTCTTTAAATCCATCTCCACTACCAATTAGATTAAATGCATTTAATTTATCGCTACATAGACTCAACTCTTTGTATTCGTTTAAATCAGAATCTCTACTAAATATAAGTTTTGATTGTATTTTGTCACTTTTAACTACTTTAATAGGTTCAGTCGTGACAAAGCAGTTGTCAGCTTTAAGATATAATCTATACTCTCCTTCTTCCTTAGTAGTGTGTACGTGGCTCGTTGCTCCTTCTATTATTTCATCATTTTTTAGCCATTGATAAGACAGCCTGTTCGCATAAAAGGATGAAATACTACTTATAAGTGTTACGTCGTCCCCCCCCTGTTTACATATAGTAGTTTGATTTTTAGAGATTTCTATAACTGGTGTACTATTATTTTTAAGGTTTAGTTTCTGGGTTTTGTATTCACAAGTATTTGTGCTAATCACAGCATGATAAACCCCGTTTTCAGATGTTTTGAAGTTTGTCTCTTTAAAATTATTAATTTCTAAATCATCTTTATACCATTTAATTTTTGCATTTTTCAAATAGCTTGTGTCAAGCTCAAATTCTGCATAGGATCCCTGACAAATAAATATGTCTGATGAATAATTCTCACTATTGTTGAAAAAATACCTAACACTACCATTCACTTTTAATGAAATACCTACTTGAAAAGGGCAGTCGGGCTTGCTAAATTTAACTTCAGTTGAAGGAATGGAAGAGCATCCAAATTCATCTCTGATAAGTACTTTATAAACACCCTGAGCATTTTTGTCGAAATTATTAATACTAGGGTTTTGTAAGTTAGACGTGAAATTATTTGGACCGTTCCAGTAATACTTAAACAAATGATAGTTTTGTCTATCTATTGATGAGTTTGCGAAAGCTTTGAAATCTATTTGATTTTTATAGATTGAATTGTAAGCATACATTTTGTCTGTCAATATTTTTCCAATTTTTACATCGATAGATAATGTCGTAGTTCCATCAATAGTAACACTATAATTGCCAGCATTCTCTAGAGTAGTTTTTGCAATGACAGGGTATTGTACATTCGAAATAAAGCCATTTGGGCCTTTCCATAGAAATGTTTTTCCTCTACTTACTTTAAATGATAGACCATCGCCTAAGCAAATAGGAGCGTTTGATGATATTTCTTGACTAAATAGTGTGTAATTGATACAAAATAATAGTGTAATGAGTAAGTAGAAATGCTTCATGTGTAGGCAATTGTTTATGTTTATTTTTTTACAAATAAAGCAGAAAGAAAGATAGCTTTGAAATTAAAGAATTAATAAATAATTGCTTTTATAAATTTTTAGTAATCAGATTTTGAGGAGGATTTAAAATTTAAGTATCCAAAAAATATTTTTTCCTCCTCATTATCAAATCATTACAAAATTTTTCTATCTTTGCACCCCCGTAAAGTAACACTTTTAGGGAATTTCACTTAATTTCTTCGCCTTTTGCCCGTGGCGATGATGTATAAAGGGCTTTTAATCAAACACATGGCTAACCAATTAGCAGATTTCGACTGGGATTTAGTCGGCACAAAAGGTATCGGTGGAGGTTATTCTGCTGAGCAAAGAGCTCAAATGGAGGCTCTAATCGAGGAAACTTTAAATTTAGTTACTGAGAAACAAGTAGTAAAAGGAACAGTCGTAGGGATTACTGACCGTGAAATTATCTTGAATATTGGTTTCAAATCAGATGGTCTTGTACCAACCTCTGAATTCAGAGATATGCCTGATTTGAAAGTAGGTGATGTAGTAGATGTTTACGTAGAAAACCAAGAAGACAAATCAGGTCAATTGATTCTTTCTCGTAAATTAGCTAAAGTAATGACTGCATGGAAAAATATCGAAGACGCTCTTGAACAAGATGTGGTTATCGATGGTTTCGTGAAACGTCGTACTAAAGGTGGTTTGATCGTGGATATCTATGGTGTAGAAGCATTCTTACCAGGTTCACAAATTGATGTGAAACCAATCCGTGATTTCGATATCTTTGTAGGTAAGAAAATGGAAGTGAAAGTGGTTAAAATCAACCACGCTAACGATAACGTAGTTGTATCTCATAAAGTATTAATCGAGAAAGACCTTGAGCAACAACGCCAGTCTATCTTGACTAACCTTGAAAAAGGACAAGTACTTGAAGGGGTAATCAAAAACATGACTAACTTCGGTGTGTTCATCGACTTAGGTGGTGTAGATGGTTTACTTCACATTACAGACATCTCGTGGGGTCGTATCAACCACCCACAAGAAATGCTTAAACTTGACCAAAAAATCCAAGTGGTTGTTTTGGACTTCGATGAGAACAAGAAACGTATTTCATTGGGTATGAAACAATTGCAAGCTCACCCTTGGGATGCTTTAGCAGAAACAACTGAAGTTGGTTCTAAAGTAAAAGGTAAAGTTGTAAACGTTGCTGATTACGGTGCATTCTTAGAAATTACTCAAGGTGTTGAAGGTTTAATCCACGTTTCAGAAATGTCTTGGTCACAACACTTACGTAACCCACAAGACTTCTTGAAAGTTGGTGATACTATCGAAGCAGTTGTGTTAACACTTGACCGTGCTGAACGCAAAATGTCATTAGGTATCAAACAATTAACTGAAGATCCTTGGACTAAACAAGATTTGTTAGCTCGTTATGCTATCGGTTCAAAACACACTGGTACTGTTCGTAACTTAACAAACTTTGGTTTATTCCTTGAATTAGAAGAAGGTATTGATGGTTTAGTTCACGTATCTGACTTATCTTGGACTAAGAAAATCAAACATCCATCTGAATTCGTTAAAGTTGGTGAAAAATTAGATGTTATAGTTCTTGAATTAGATGCTGACAACCGTCGTTTAGCTTTAGGACATAAACAATTGGAAGAAAACCCTTGGGATACTTTCGAATCAATCTTCACTTTAGGTTCAGTACATAAATCTACAGTAGTTGCGAAGAATGATAAAGGAGCTACTTTAGAGTTACCTTATGGAATCGAAGGTTTTGCTCCATTGAAGCAATTAACGAAAGAAGATGGTTCAGTTGCTGAAGTAGGTGAACAATTAGACTTCAAAGTAATTGAATTCCAAAAAGAAGATCGTAAAATTGTTCTTTCTCACGTAAGAGTTTACAACGATGCTAAAGAAGAAGCAGTAGTTGAAGAGAAAAAGAAAACAGCTAAAGACGTTCAGAAATTAGCTGATAATACTGAAAAATCTACTTTAGGTGATTTAGATGCTCTTTCAGCATTGAAAGCTCAAATGGAAGATTCAGCTCGTGAAGAGGCAAAAAAGAAATTAGATAAAAAAGCAAACACTGCTGAATAATCTAATTTTGTTATAATTTTAAAGCGTTCTGAGAATCATTGATTTTCAGAACGCTTTTTTTATGGATGTTTTCTTATGATATCAACCTTATTATAAGCATATTATGCTTTTTTATAAAAGGATTTTACATATCTTTTTCTGGAAGATTTAAGATAAATATCAAAGAGTCTTTTGTTTTTATATTTTTTGTATTAATTTTGCACTCCAATCAAATGGTCTTGTGGCCGAGTGGCTAGGCAGAGCTCTGCAAAAGCTTCCACAGCGGTTCGAATCCGCTCGAGACCTCAGATTTTAAAGCCTTTCAGCAATCGTTGAAAGGTTTTTTTGTTTTTCTGGCTTTTGATAAATATGAGCTTTGGGCATATTCATAGTTTTCACATATCCAATTCACTTATATAAAATCAATCTAAATATTGTTTTTGTACTGCAAAAAATCAATTCTTTATTACCTTTATGAGCAGTTAATTTAGATGTAAGAGTGGTCTTGATATTGTACAAACGAATCAGTGTAAATTTCAATATAAGAAAGTGCCTAAATTATGTCGTTGCTTAGAAAGATTCTAAATTGGTGAGAGCGATACGAAATTTGCAAAAAATGCACATTAAATTAATTGGTTCATAAATAATCCAATTGTACTTTTGTGACCCGCAAAAGTGTCTATTTGATAATATTGCTAAAAAAAATAAACTTGTGTCTCTTATTTCCTGAAAGAGTAATCAAGTTGGGAGAATTGAAAGAATTGAATTAAATCTTGTATTTTTATATAAATGTTCTGTTATAAAACGATTATGATAACCATGAAACGCTTGAAAATTGTTGCACTAACGGCAGTTTTAGGCTTCTTCGCCGCAACTGTGAATGTTAACGCACAAGACGTAGCCGAAGGGGAACAAATTTTCAAAAACAACTGTGCCGCTTGTCACAACACAAACGATGAGACCCTAGTTGGTCCTGGCTTAAAGGGAATTGGTGAAAGAAGACCCTTAGAATGGATTGTTAAATGGGTACACAACCCTCAGGCTGTAATTGCATCTGGCGACAAATATGCGAACGACCTTTTTAAGAAGTTCAATCAAGCTCAGATGACTCCTTATCCAAACTATTCTGAAGATCAAATCAAGAGTGTAATTGCTTACATTGATGCACAGGCAGCTCCAGTAGCTCCAGTAGCAGGAGAAGGTGGAGCAGTAGCAGCCGCTCCAGCGGAAGGTTCTTCAAACGGTGGAATGATGCAATATATTTTAGTTGCGTTATTAGGTGTAATGATTCTTGTTTTAGTAGCGTTATTATCAATTGTTTCTTCTCTTTCAAAATTAGCTTCTATAGACCCTAATTCAGACGAAGCTAAGGATGTTCCTTTCTTTCAGAAAATTGCTGAAAACGGAAAAAAATTAGCAGGAAATAGTGCATTCAAAACTGGTGCAGCATTATTAATCACTCTTTTGATTGGTAAAGCAACTATTGATACTGCTTATGGTGTAGGTATTCACCAAGGATATGCTCCAGAGCAACCAATCCAATTCTCTCACAAACTACATGCAGGACAGTACGAAATCAACTGTAACTACTGTCACACAGGTGTTTATAAAGGAAAAGGTGCAAACATTCCTTCTGCAAACATTTGTATGAACT
Source organism: Arcicella lustrica (assembly GCF_034930985.1). Lineage (NCBI taxonomy): Bacteria > Pseudomonadati > Bacteroidota > Cytophagia > Cytophagales > Flectobacillaceae > Arcicella > Arcicella lustrica. The sequence continues at coordinate 204,702 of NZ_JAYGIM010000005.1, read as the reverse complement.
GCCACAATACTATCAAACGTGAATCTCCAGAAATTCAAAAAATCTATCGTTCTTTAGAAAACGATGAGCCTATTCAATGGGTTAGAGTTCACAATTTGCCTGATTTAGCTTATTTTAACCACTCTCAACATACGAATGTTGGCGGTTTAGAATGTACTAATTGTCATGGTGAAATCAACAAAATGGAAGTTGTTGAACAACGTTCATCATTAACGATGGGTTGGTGTATCGACTGTCACAGAAAGACAGACGTTAACACAAAAGACAATGCTTACTACGACAAATTAGTAGAATTACATAATAAGGAAAACAAAGAACCTTTGAAAGTTCAAAATATTGGAGGTTTAGAGTGTTCAAAATGTCACTATTAATCAAAATGATTTTCAGTGTTGACATTTTAAGTTTATAATCAAGATATTTCGTTATACATATTAGATATATGGAAAATAATACAAAACGATATTGGAGAGGGCTTGAGGAATTGACCAATGAAGCAGAATTTGTAAAGTATGCTCATCGTGAATTTGGAGATGCCCCTACAACAGATGAAAAAGGTGAAGCTATTATTGATGGTACAAATACCAATCGCCGTGACTTTTTAAAAGTTTTAGGTTTTGGAGTATCAGCAGTTACTTTGGCAGCTTGTGAAGCGCCAGTAAAAAAGACTATCCCTTATTTGAACAAACCTGAAGATGTAGAACCAACGATTGCAAACTGGTATGCATCTACTTTTACTGATGGTGGTGACTATGCTTCAGTATTGGTTAAAACTCGTGAAGGTCGTCCAATCAAAATAGAAGTAAACCCTCAGTCATCTCTTACTAAAGGTATTTCTGCTCGTGTTCATGCTTCTGTATTGAGTCTTTATGATAATGAGAAATTAAAAGGAGCTTTAGTAGCAGGTGCACCGGCAGATTGGAAAGTAGCTGATAAAGAAATTATATCAGGACTTACTAAAATTGCTGCTAAAGGTGGGCAGATTAGAATTGTATCAAACACAATTTTATCACCAACTACTAAGAAAGTAATTGCAGAGTTTATCGCAAAATACCCTACAACACAATTAGTAACTTATGATGCTAACTCGTTGTCAGGTCTTGCGCAAGCGAACGGAGGTATTTTACCAAGTTTTGATTTTAGTAAAGCAAAAACAATTGTTTCTATCGGTGCTGATTTCTTAGGAACTTGGTTGTCAGGTGATGAGTTCTCAGAACAATGGGCTAAAACTCGTAGAGTTAGCTCTGCTGAAGGTGGAAACAAAGAGATGTCTCGTCATTATCAGTTTGAGACTATCATGTCGATGACTGGTGCTAACTCAGATTATCGTGCAACTTATAAACCATCGCAAGAAGGTTTAGTGGTAGCTTCACTTTATAATGCAGTAGCTTCTAAACTTGGTGCTGCAACGATTGCTACTTCAGCGGTAAAAGTTGATCATCTTGATAAAGCTGCTGCTGACTTAGTAGCAACTAGAGGTGCATCATTGGTAGTTTCTGGTTCTAATGACCCAGCAGTACAATCAATTGTTGTTGCTATCAACAGTTTATTGGGCTCTTATGGAACTACGATTGATGCAGGTTCTCCTGTAAGTTATCGCTCAGGTTCAGATGTAGCAATGAATAGCTTTATCTCTGAAGCGAAAGCTGGTCAAATTGCTGCTGTAATCTTCTATAATGCTAATCCAGTTTATAATCACCCACGTGGAGCAGAATTAGCAGAGGCTTTACCAAAAATTGAATTAAGCATTTCAACTAACGACAGAGCAGACGAAACAGGTTCGCTTTGTAAATATAGTACTCCAGATTCTCACTACTTAGAATCTTGGAATGACTCAGAACCTAAAAAAGGTTACTTCTCATTCACTCAACCTACTATCTCAACAATTTTCAAGACTCGTCAAGCGCAATCAAGTTTCTTAACTTGGGCAGGTTTGAACGGTGACTATGCTACATATCTTGAAAATAGCTGGTTAGGTATTTTAGGTGGAAAAGTTGCTTGGTCTAAAGTATTGCACGACGGTATTTATGAGTTAGGTTCAACTGTATCTGCAGTAACACCAGCTGTAAATCTTGCTGAAGCTGCTACTTTAGTTGCTAAAAACTATAAAGCTACTTCTGATAAAATGGAATTAGCTATTTATGAAAAAGTAATTATGGGTTCTGGTTCTCAAGCTAACAACCCTTGGTTACAAGAATGTCCAGAGCCAGTATCTAAAGCATGTTGGGGCAATTATGCAACAGTATCTTTAGCAACAGCTAAAAAATTAGCGTTAGATCAAGAAGTAGAATTAGATACCCTTGAAGTTGAAGTTTCAGTAAATGGTAAATCAGTTAAATTACCATTCATTGTTCAGCCAGGTCAGGCAAATGATACTGTAGCTATTGCTATCGGTTACGGACGTACTAAAGCTGGTAAATCTGCTGATGGTGTAGGTGTTAATGCTTATCCATTCGCTTCAGTTGTTAATGGAAATATCGCATACTTCAATGCTGGCGATGTTCAAGTAAAAGCAACTGGCGAAACTGCTAAAATTGCTCGTACACAAACTCACAATACTGTAATGGCTCGTGAGGCTGTTGTTCAAGAAACAGTATTAAGCGCTTACAAGAAAAATGTAGAAGCTGGTCGTTTCAAACCAGAAATTTCAACAGCAGAAGGTAAGAAAAGTGCATTAGACATTACATTATGGAATGGACACAAATATAATAATCACGCATGGGGTATGGTCATCGACCTTAACACATGTACTGGTTGTTCCGCTTGTGTGGTTTCTTGTAATGCTGAAAATAATATTGCAGTAGTTGGTCGTCAAGAAGTAATTAATCGTCGTGAAATGCACTGGATGCGTATCGACCGTTATTATTCTTCTGATGCTGATGTTGAAGATGTAAAAGGATTAGAATATGCTTCTGAAAATCCAGAAGTTGTGTTCCAACCAATGTTATGTCAACACTGTAATAATGCTCCTTGTGAAACAGTTTGTCCAGTATTGGCAACTACTCACTCTACAGAAGGACTTAACCAAATGACTTACAACCGTTGTATTGGTACACGTTACTGTGCTAACAACTGTCCATATAAAGTTCGTCGTTTCAACTGGTTCCGTTATTACCAAACAGACGAGTACGATTTCCACTTCAACAACGATTTAGGTCGTATGGTAATTAATCCAGACGTAACAGTTCGTTCACGTGGGGTTATGGAAAAATGCTCAATGTGTGTTCAACGTATCCAAGCTGGTAAATTAGAAGCGAAGAAAGAAAAGAGAAGACCAAAAGATGGAGAAATCCAAACTGCTTGTTCTCAGTCTTGTCCTACTAACGCTATTACTTTTGGAGATATGAATGATGAAACATCAGAAATCTCGAAATTATTAGCAGTAGAACACAAAGGCCGTGCATTTGGTGTAATCGAAGAAATTAACGTTAAGCCAAGTATTTCTTATTTAGTGAAAATCCGTAACAAGGATGAAGTAGCTAAAAAAGAAGAAGCTAAAGCTGAGCACAAAGAACACGCATAATATTGTCGAGAATGATATTGAAGAGTAATATTTATGAATAGATTTTACTCTTCAATCATTTTTTTTGATCCATCACTGAAATTAAAACTATCAAATATTAAAATATGTCGCACGTAGTATCACCCATAAGAGAAACCCTCGTTTCAGGCGGTAAATCTTATCACGACGTTACAAATGATATTTGTAAGCAAGTAGAAGGGGCTCCAACAAAAGAATGGAAAATTGCTTTTGGAGTATCTCTCGTAGTTTTTGCTTACGGTGCTTATTGTCTATTCTGGACATGGTGGCAAGGAATCGGAGTCTGGGGCTTAAATAAAACAGTTGGCTGGGCTTGGGATATTACCAACTTCGTATGGTGGGTAGGTATTGGTCACGCTGGTACTTTGATTTCTGCCGTACTATTATTGTTCCGTCAGAAATGGAGAACATCTATTAACCGTGCTGCGGAAGCAATGACAATCTTTGCTGTACTTTGTGCTGCATCATTTATCTTGGCTCACATGGGTCGCCCTTGGTTATTTCACTGGGCATTACCATTACCAAACACATTTGGTTCACTTTGGGTAAACTTCAACTCTCCATTGGTTTGGGACGTTTTCGCTATCTCAACTTACCTTTCAGTATCATTAGTATTCTGGTACTTAGGACTTGTTCCAGATTTAGCAACAATTCGTGATAGAGCACAGACTAAAGCTTCAAAATTCTGGTACGGTTTGTTCAGTTTAGGTTGGAATGGTTCAGCAAAAACTTGGGCACGTTATGAATACGTATCTTTAATTCTTGCAGGTATTTCAACACCACTTGTACTTTCTGTACACACGATTGTATCAATGGACTTTGCAACTTCTGTAATTCCAGGATGGCATACTACCATTTTCCCTCCATACTTCGTTGCTGGTGCGATTTTCTCAGGATTTGCAATGGTACAATCTTTATTATTAATTACTCGTGTAGTATTTAAATTAGAAGATTATATCACAATTGAGCACATCGAAATGATGAACATCATCATTACTGTTACAGGTTCAATCGTTGGTATTGCTTATTTAACAGAGTTCTTCATCGCTTGGTATTCAGGAGTAGAATACGAAAGCTACTGTTTCGTTAACCGTGCTACTGGTCCTTACTGGTGGGCATATTGGATGATGATGAGCTGTAACGTAATTTCTCCACAACTTTTCTGGTTCAAAAAATTACGTACAAGTATCCTTGTTTCATTCATCTTATCTGTGATTGTAAATATCGGTATGTGGTTCGAACGTTTTGTAATTATCGTTTCTTCATTGCACCGTGACTATATCCCTTCTTCATGGGCTATGTTCTCGCCAACAATGTATGATATTGGTGATTATATTTTCTCTTTCGGATTATTCTTTACATTATTCTTCTTGTTTGCGAAATTCTTACCTGTAATCAATATGTTCGAGGTTAAGTCTGTAATGAAAGGTGTTTCAACAAACTATCCTTTCAAGAAAAAACAAGGTGGAGAAAAATCTAAAGAAAATGTTCACTAGTAATTAAGTTCAACATTTTACTAGTTACAAATCACAAAACAGAATAAAGATTCAAACAATGGATTCAACAGAAAGATATTTAGTCGGAGTATATGATGATGATGATGAAGTCTTACAAGCTGTAACAACAGTGAAGAAAAGCGGAATCAAAATCGAAGAAGTTTATACTCCATTCCCAATTCACGGATTAGATGTTGCAATTGGACATCCACGTACTCGTATTCCTATCGCAGCCTTTTTATTTGGTTGTTTAGGTTTAACATGTATTTTCTCTTTGATAAACTATACAATGGTTTTCGACTGGCCAATGATTATTGGTGGTAAAGACTTCTTTGCTTTGCCAGACTGGATTCCAGTTTCATTTGAAGGTACAGTATTGTTTACTGCCTTTGGTATGGTTGGTACTTTTTTGGTATCAAACAGCTTGTGGCCAGGTAAGAAACCAAGAACTTTCGATTTAAGAAGCACAGATGATAGATTTATTTTGACTGTCAATATGGCAAACAATAAAAAGTCAGAATCAGAAATCGAATCTATTTTGAAAGCAACAGGTGCAATCGAAGTGAACGTTAAGCAATTTTAGTTTATGTCACTTGAAATGATTTCTAGGTGATTGACGAAAAAAATATTTCTAAAATTATGTTTACTAACAAAACAAAAAGTCTTTTAGTAAGTGGAGTTATCGCATTATCGCTAACAGCTTGTAAGGACAAACATAACGATACAGGGACTGAATTTGCTCCAAATATGTATCATTCGGTGGCATACGAGCCAATGTCACAGTCTGAAGGAGATACAAACCATATTAATCCTTACGGAATGAATATGCGTTTACCAGTAAAAGGAACTGTACCTCGTAGTAATTTTGGCAAAGCACAAAGTGATTCTGTGAATGCTAAATTACTTCAAATGGACTTAATTGCTCGAAACATTAAATCTGGAGATATGGCTTCTTCTGAAGCTTTATTGAGTAATCCTTTTGCTCCTACAGAAAAAAACCTTGAAGCTGGTAAAGAACAATACGAAAGATTCTGTCAGCATTGCCACGGTGAGGCTGGTAAAGGTGATGGTCTTGTAGGTAAAAAATATGCGGGTGTACCTGTATATTCATCTGATGCTTTGAAAGATGTAAATGACGGACATATTTATCATACAATTACGCATGGAAAAGGTAGAATGTGGGCACATGGTTCACAAATTTCTTCTGCTGACCGTTGGAAGATTGTATTGTATGTTCATGAATTACAAAAGCAATAGTATTATTTGCGAAGGATTATTTCGGAGTTTCATGGCAAACTCTTTAAAAGTATAAAATCAAACTTACAAACTTTATAGTATAATGGCGGGACATTCACATTTTTCCCCAGCTAACGTCGAAGAATATTTTGAGTTCACGGCGGAGGGTCGCAAGAGAATCATTTATGCTTTTGTGGCTGGAGTTGTAGCTCTACTAGTTGGAATTTATTTGTTATCACGTGGTGAAGGGCACGAAGTAGTTCAAGCAGCTGCTGAACATGGTGCAGAGCACGGAGAACACCTTTCTGGCGGAGCGGTTTCTCATCATGGTGATTACGACTGGACGAACCGTATTTGGGCAAACCTTTGGTTGAACGGAGTATATTTTACAGGTATTGCTGTAATCGGTATGTTCTTTGTTTCAATTCAATACCTTGCTAAAGCTGGTTGGTCATCAGTAATTAAAAGAATTCCAGAAGCGTTTCCACGTTTTTTGATGGTAACTGGACCAGTTTTAATTTTAACATTCATTTTTAAAGGCGATGTTATTTTCCACTGGATGCACCATGGAATTACTGATCCTTCAAGCGAGCATTATGATAAAATCATTGCTGGAAAATCAGGATATTTAAATCAAGGATTTTTCTTAGGTAGAATGGTTGTATTCTTTGTGCTTTGGTTAGTTCTTTGGAACTGGATGCGTAAAAAATCTATTGATGAAGATTTGAACGGAGGCAGTGCTAATTTTTACGATATGGTGAAAATTGCTACAGGTTTTATTGTAGTAATGGGTATTTCAAGCTCAATGTCAGCTTGGGACTGGGTTATGTCTATCGACACTCACTGGTTCTCTACAATGTTCGGATGGTATATGTTCTCTTCATGGCATGTTACAGGCTTAGCTACTATTACTTTAACTGTATTATTATTGAAAGACAAAGGCTATATGCAGTATGTGAATTTTAGCCATTTACACGATTTAGGTAAATTCATGTTTGCTTTCTCTATCTTCTGGACTTACGTTTGGTTCGAACAATTTTTGTTGATTTACTATGCTAACTTCCCTGAAGAAACAATTTATTTCTTAGAGCGTTGGGAAGGTCATGACAAAATTTACAAGGCTACAGAAATATTAAACGTTGTGTTTAACTTCTTCTTCCCATTCTTAGTAATGATGACTCGTGATGCAAAAAGAACTGCAATTTTCTTGAAAATCTGTTGTGCTTTCATCATCGTTGGTCACTACTTAGACTTCTACCAAATGATTATGCCAGGAACACTTGGACCACACGGTGGATTCGGATTAGTAGAGTTTGGTATGGTTACAATTTTTGCTTCTGCTTTCATTTACATTGTATCAAATGAATTAACGAAAGCTTCTTTAGTAGCTAAAAACCATCCTTTCTTGGAAGAAGCTCTTCATCACGATATTTAATTTTATTGAAATAGAAAAAAATGTTTTATCACAAAAAACATTTTTGATAAACATTTTATTAAGAATTTATAATTAAAATTTATTTACGAACATGACGTATTTAATAGGACTTTTGTCAGTAATATTCTTGATTTTGGCAATTATCATTGTCAGCAAGAGTATGGCTTTATCAAAAGGTATTCAGGGAACTGATACAGACTCTGATGTACCAGTTGACGGAGCTAATAATCTAAATGCAATTGGGTTCATTATATTCTTGGTTTTAGGTTCTATTGGTGCTGCATGGTCGTTTTTCCACGCAAGACCAGACTTTTTACCAGTAGCGGCATCAGAACATGGTGTTAAAACAGATAGTATGTTTTGGATTTCAATGGGAGTTATTACTTTCGCATTCTTTGTTACGAATGCACTTCTATTTGTTTTCCCTTTTATCTATCGTTATAAAAAAGGAAATATTGCAACTTTTTATCCAGTTAACCACAAGCTAGAGCTTATCTGGACTGTAATCCCTGCTATTGTAATGGCAGTACTTGTATTTACAGGTTGGAGAACTTGGAGAGATATTACTTCACAAGCACCAGATAATGCTGTTGTGATTGAAGTGACAGGTCACCAATTCGGATGGTATGTTAGATATGCTGGAAATGATGACAATAAATTAGGAAATAATAACTATAAATTGATTGATAATACAAACAGTATAGGTATTGATTTTACTGATGAGAAATCATTCGATGATTTTACTGCTAACGAAATGCACATTCCAAAAGGAGTGCCTGTATTATTGAAAATCAAAGCTCAAGACGTATTACACTCTGTTTATTTACCTTACCAAAGGGTTAAAATGGATGCAGTACCAGGAATGCCAACTAAATTCTGGTTTGTTCCAACGATTTCAACAGATGAGATGCGTTATAAAACGGGTAATCCTGATTTTAATTATAAGTTAAACTGTACTGAAATTTGTGGTAGTGGTCACTTCGGTATGGCAATCACAGTTTTCGTTGATGAGCCAGATGAGTATGCAGCTTGGTGTAAACAACAAAAGCCATTCTTAACTCAAAATCCTGATTACTTGGCTAAAGTTCCTGAAAAGTTCAAAGCAAAAGCTCAAAAATACATTGAAGCTCCTGCTGTTGAAACAGAAAGTACTACAGCAACAGAAACAGCTACAGCTGGAACGGCATCTTTACGTTAAACTACTTATTCAACAAGAATAAATTTTCATTAATTATGGCAACTGCGACACTAAACGCTACAGACGCTCATGCACACGAGCATGAACATGAGCATCACGAGTTAGGCTTTGTTCAAAAATATATATTTTCAGAAGATCACAAAACGATTGCTAAGCAGTACTTAATTTCAGGTATTATCTGGGCATTTTTTGGTGGTGCGATGTCAATTATCTTCCGTTTGCAATTAGGTTTTCCTGATATGGATTTAACTTGGTTAAAGCCAGTGTTAGGGCAATGGATTGTTGATGGAAAACTTGAGAAAGAATTTTATTTAGCACTTGTTACTATGCACGGAACCATCATGGTATTCTTTGTATTAACAGCAGGTTTATCAGGTACTTTCTCAAACTTTTTGATTCCTCTTCAAATTGGAGCAAGAGATATGGCTTCGGGCTTTATCAACATGTTATCTTATTGGTTCTTCTTTTTAGCATCAATTATCATGTTTGCTTCATTGTTTACTGAAACGGGACCAGCATCTGGTGGCTGGGTAATTTATCCTCCATTAAGTGCTTTACCACAAGCAATGCCAGGCTCAGGTTTAGGGATGACTTTGTGGTTAACAAGTATGACATTCTTTATCGTTTCTCAGTTAATGGGCGGTATCAACTACATTTGTACAGTTATCAACCTTCGTACACGTGGGATGTCATTTACTAAATTACCTTTGACTATCTGGGCATTCTTCTTTACAGCTATCTTAGGTCTTTTATCTTTCCCAGTATTATTATCAGCAGCGTTATTATTGATTTTCGACCGTAGCTTTGGGACATCATTCTATTTGTCAGAAATCTATATCGGCGGTGAAGCTTTACCAAACGTAGGAGGTTCGGCTATTTTATACCAACACTTATTCTGGTTCTTAGGTCACCCTGAAGTATATATCGTATTACTTCCAGCTTTAGGTATTACATCTGAAATTATTGCTACTAACTCTCGTAAACCAATCTTTGGTTACCGTGCGATGATTGGTTCAATGATGGGTATTACAATGCTTGCATTTATTGTATGGGCTCACCACATGTTCGTAACAGGTATGAATCCATTCTTAGGTTCAGTATTTATGTTCCTAACATTGATTATTGCAGTACCTTCAGCAGTAAAAGCGTTTAACTATATTACAACACTTTGGAGAGGTAATATTATCTTTACTCCAGCGATGTTGTTCTCTATTGGTCTAGTATCATTGTTTATCTCAGGTGGTTTAACAGGTATTATTCTTGGTAACGCCGCTTTAGATATCAACTTACACGATACTTACTTTGTAGTTGCTCACTTCCACTTAGTAATGGGTGCTGCATCATTCTTCGGATTGATGGCTGGGGTTTATCACTGGTTCCCTAAAATGTTCGGAAAAATGATGAACAAAAACATGGGATACGCTCACTTCTGGGCAACTTTCATCGGTGTTTATTGCGTATTTTTCCCAATGCACTATGTAGGTTTAGCAGGTTTCCCACGTCGTTATTATTCATTTACTGCTTTAGGTAATGGTAGAATGGAAGCTTTTGTTGATATGAACATGTTTATCTCAATTGCTGCTATTTTAACATTCACTGCACAAGTGATATTTGTAATTAACTTTGTTTATTCTATCTTCAAAGGAAAAACAGCTCCACAAAACCCTTGGAACTCTACTACTTTAGAATGGACTACCCCAGTCGTTCCAGTACATGGTAACTGGGAAGGTGAAATTCCAGCAGTATATCGTTGGGCTTACGACTACAGTAAACCAGGTTCAGCAGTAGATTTCATTCCTCAGAACGTTCCATATTCAGCAACACCTGAATCAAACTTGCCAGAGGAGAATGAGGAGATTGCACATGAAAAGGATATTGAAGATTTATTAGATATTCAAAATTCATCTTATAGTCACTAAGATGTTAAAAACCTCTAAGATTGAGAATGTGTTAATTTAGGTTATCTTAAATTAACATATTCTCAATTTTTCTTTTTAGAAGATTCATTTAGTTCGATTTCGCATTAAATGAATTGAGTTTATCAATGTTTAAATATTCTAATAATGCTTTTTAGGAAATTAGGAATATTAACAATCATTACGATTTATCTGTTAGTATTGGCTGGTGGAATTGTTAGAAGTACTGGTTCAGGAATGGGTTGTCCAGATTGGCCAAAATGCTTTGGCATGTTAATTCCCCCAACTGATGTAAGCCAACTTCCGCATAATTACCAAGAAATTTATGCAGAAAAATTGCATGGAGAAGTAGATTTTAATGTAACAAAAACATGGATAGAGTATGCAAATAGATTACTGGGTGCTTTTACTGGGATTGTTGTATTTGCGACCTTTATTGCTTCTATTTTTTATTACTTCAAGAAAGATAGGGTAATCGTATATTTATCGTTTCTAGGCGTTATTTTAATAGGTGCGAATGGAGTATTAGGGAAATATGTAGTCGATTCTTTTTTGAAGCCGGGAGTAGTAACGCTACACATGTTGTTAGCAGTATTGGTTGTATTTGTATTGCTTTATGCCATTGCTAGGGCTTGGTCTGAAGTAATTTCAGTTGAAACAATTAGCCAAAAATCAACTTTAAATTTGGTTCTGGTTTTAACATTGGTACTTTCTACTTCGCAAGTATTATTAGGTACACAAGTAAGAGAAGCAATTGATAGAGTAGTGGCTAATCCTTTATTCGGATATAATAGAAATACTTGGATAGAACAAATGGGATTACCGTTTTTGATTCATCGTTCGTATTCGTTGATAATACTTGCTCTACATGTATATTTAATTTGGCTTCTGAAAAAGAATATCCAAAGAGAAGGTTTAACATATAAATTTATGGTAGCACTTTTAGCAATTGTTATCATAGAAATTATTTCAGGAATAATAATGGCTTACTTTGGTGTGCCAGCATATATTCAGCCAATTCATTTAACGCTTGCTATTTTGTCGTTAGGAATACAGTTTATCGTTTATCTGTTAATAAATGCTGAACGTGTATTTAAGGCAAGTAAAAGCTAGTTTTTAGCAAAGTAATTTTAGAATAAAATGAATATTTGATATTCATAAAGTGTAATGATCTCAAAAGAAGAAAACATTCCTATCGGAATAGCTTTAAAAGTGAAAGCATATTACGAATTATTGAAATTTAGATTATCAGCGCTAGTTGCATTTTCTGGTGCATTTGGTTATTTGTTAGCTGTAGATCATATCGATTGGGAAAAAATAATTTATATTAGTTTAGGCGGTTTTTTTATTACTGGTGCAGCAAATATCGTGAACCAGATTAAAGAAAAAGAACTAGATAAACTAATGAAAAGAACACAGAACAGACCATTACCTACTGGACGATTGTCGGTAAATGAAGCGACTGTATTCTGTATTATTTTGCTAATTATCTCATCATATATTCTATTTATTGAGTTTAATTATAAGGCTGGCTTACTCGGATTATTAAGTTTTTTACTCTATGGGTTTGTATATACACCATTGAAACGAGTAGGGCCAATTTCAGTTTTTGTAGGTGCTTTTCCCGGTGCTTTCCCTCCGATGATTGGTTGGGTTGCAGCCACAAATCATTTTGGATTAGAACCTGGAATTTTATTTGCGATTCAGTTTTTTTGGCAATTCCCACATTTCTGGGCAATTGCATGGGTTGCAGATGAAGATTATCAAAGAGCAGGCTTTAAAATGTTACCCAATAATGGTCACAAAGATTTAAGAACTGCTTTGACAATGATGATGTACACCATCTTTTTGGTTCCATGTGGTTTTGTGCCTTATTTGTTACACATGACAGGTATAAACTCTGCAATGGTAGCCGTTTTGTGTGGAGTATTGTTTTTATCACAGACATTTTATTTAATGTCGAAACCAACTGATAAAGCAGCCTTGATGATGATGTTTGGGTCGTTTATATATTTGCCAATCGTGCAAATAGCTTTTTTGATGGACAAGGTATAATTTTGATTTAGAATTGATAGTTAACAAATAATGACACAAGAACATTTAGCCAATATAAAGCTAGGAGAGCCTGAAGAAACGCTCTCGATGAACCCAAAGAAGTTTATGCTTTGGTTAGCAATCGTATCAATAACCATGATGTTTGCAGGATGGACTTCAGGTTATTTAGTAAGAAAAGCAGAAGGTAGATGGCACGAGTTTGAATTGCCTCAAATCTTTTGGTATTCAACAATTATCTTGTTTATAAGTAGTATTTCAATGATTTTCGCAGTGAGAGCTGCAAAAAAAAATAAATTCAGTACACTCAAAACAGCAATTTCTATTACTTTTGTGTTCGGGTTGGTGTTTTTAATCACTCAAGTAATTGGTTTCTCTGATTTAATTGAGAATCAATTATACTTCGCTGGAAGTGATGTTGCCGCTTCTTGGATTTATGTATTAGTAGGTTTACATGGCTTACACGTATTTTCAGGATTAGTAGTTTTATTGGTTTCTTTGGTTTCATCGTTTAAGTTTACGACCGAATCTAAAAACCTTACTAGAATCCAATTATGTGCTACTTATTGGCACTTTTTGGATATACTCTGGTTGTATTTATTCTTTTTCTTGTATTTTAATCGTTAATCTGTTTAAATTAGCGAACTTTTAAATAATTAATAAACCCCAAATTATAAAAGATGTCTGCATTACACGCTGCTACTGCCGTTCCTGAAAAATTGACATGGTCGGGTGGTTCAGAGCCTTTGAAAGCTAGTTACGGAAAACTAATGATGTGGTTTTTCTTACTTTCAGATACGTTCACTTTCTCAGCCTTATTGGTAACTTACGGTATGATTCGCTTTAGCCAGCAAGCATACACTGGTGCTCATGAAAAGTTTTTCTTCTCTACTACGCACTGGCCAATCCCTGACAAAGTATTCGAAGCTGTTCCATTTTTACATGGTGTTGAGGCTCCATTAGTTTTTGTTGGAATCATGACATTTATTTTGATTTTCAGTTCTGTTACTATGGTATTGGCTGTTGAAGCTGGTCATCGTGGCGACCGTGCTGATGTTGAAAAATGGATGCTTTGGACAATTGTAGGAGGTTTTACTTTCTTAGGTTCTCAAGCTTGGGAATGGACTCACTTCATTCATGGTCCTGCTGATTTAGCTTTAGCTGCTAAAGACGCATTGGGTAATCCTATTGAAGGTGCAAATTTGACTCGTAATCCTTACGGTCCTCCAGCATTTGCAGATTTATTCTTCTTTATTACAGGTTTCCACGGAACTCACGTATTCTCAGGTGTTATCTTGAATATCTTGATTTTCTTTAACACAGCTACAGGTTTGTACGAGCGTCGTGGTCACTACGAAATGGTAGAGAAAGTAGGTCTTTACTGGCACTTTGTAGATTTAGTTTGGGTGTTTGTATTTACATTCTTCTATCTTGTATAATTCGATAACTGTTAATCTAAAAATATAATGGCATCACATAATCATTCATCACATGTTGATGAAAAAGTAATTCCACCAGCACAAACGGCGGCTATCTGGAAAACGTTTTGGATTCTTTTAGTCCTTACAGCGATAGAATTCGTTATTGCATTTACTTTACCAGCTAACCATTTTAGAGTTGCTATCTTCGTTATAATGACAATTGTTAAAGCATTTTTCATCGTAGGAGAATTTATGCACTTGAAACACGAAGTGAAAACGCTTATCTGGTCTGTATTAATACCAACAGTGTTTGTAGTTTGGTTATTGATTGCTTTGATGTACGAAGGCGGTCACCTTTACTGATATAACTTGTGGATAATTACTTCTTGGTAATTATCCACAAATGTTTTAGTAGCGATACTAAAACATTAAGATTGATTAAAGAAAACAATCATGCAAAAGTCTCAAAAAGCTGGAATCCTAATCGCTGCGTTAGTTGTTCCAGCTTTAATTTTTTTATATTTAAAGGGTTTTGGTGAAAACCATTATGAATTACCCTACATGATTCCATTGACAGATTCTACAACTGGAAATGTGATGTTGAAGAAAAATCCAAATCCAAGATGGGATCAACCTGAAATGGATACCGTTTTTCATACTATTCCTAACTGGGAATTGATAGATGAAAATGGGAGTAAGTTTTCGAGCAGTGCATTGAAAGGAAAAATTTATGTAACTGATTTTTTCTTCACAAGATGTACTTCTATTTGTCCAAAGATGTCAACGCAACTTACAAGAGTACAAGATACTTTTTCAGAAAATGAAGAAGTAAGTTTTGTTTCTATCTCTGTTGACCCTTCTCATGATGACGCTCAACAATTGAAAAAATATGCCAAAGAATACGACGCTAAAAGTGGAAAGTGGCATTTTTTGACTGGTGAAAAAAAAGTGATTTATCCCTTGGCTGTGAAAGGATATTACATTCCAGTAGCAGATGCTTCAGAGTATGACAAAGCAATTAAAAGTCCAGACGAAACATTTATCCATTCTGAAAAGTTAATACTTGTAGATAAGGAAGGACACATCAGAGGTTTTTATGATGGAACTGACAAAAAGGATGTTGATAGATTAATCCTTGAAATGAGAGTACTCTTGAAAATATATCAAACCAATAGTTGATTTAGAAAAACGGAAAGAAAAATGGCTTCATTAGTGGTAGAGAAAAACGAAAAAAATGAAAAGCTAGTCAATATTTTGTCAATTGCAATTCCTTTAGCAGTAGCAGTACTGATTGGAGTTCGTACAAAAATTGATTTAGGAGCTTGGACAAAAATATTACCTCATGTAATTGGTGTACTTAATACAACCACTTCTATTACATTAATTATTGGCTACATTTTTATTAAAAATAATAATATTAAATGGCACCAAAAAATGATGAGTTTGTCGTTCATTCAAGGTTCATTGTTTTTAGTTTTATATATATTGTACCATATTTCTAATCCTTCTACTCCTTTTAAAGGCGAAGGAGCTATAAGAGCAGTATATTATTTTTTCTTACTTTCGCACATTGGTTTATCCATTAGTGTGGTATGGTTTGTCCTTAGATCAATGTATTATGCTTTAAGCAATCAGATTGATTTACATAAAAAAATTGTAAAATTTACTTTCCCAATGTGGTTATATGTTTCGGTAACAGGTGTAATTGTTTACTTGATGATTTCTCCATATTATAAGTAATCGTTTTCCCCATAAAGGATTTATGAAAAAACTCATTTTAACTTCCCTTATATTTTTGCTTTCGCTGTCGATGAGCTTTGCACAATGTGCTATGTGCAGAATGACAGTAGAGAGTACGGTTTCGAATGGTAGAAGCCAAATTGCATCAAACTTGAACTTTGCTATTTTGTATTTATTAGTTACTCCATACTTGATTGTAGCAGTTGTTGGATATTTGTGGTGGAAGAGCTCAAAAAAGAGTATGTCGCCTCAAACAATTTTGAGACAACGTTTAAGAAAAGCTTTCAGTTAATAAAAATGGTTTCAGAACACATTCTGAAACCATTTTTATTATTCCCAAAGTGGATAATATTCTAGCCGAATTTGTTCGCCAAAAAATATTTTTGTTGACGTTTCAAATGATTGTGTATAGTCTGAAACATAAAAATGTTTGATATGCGCATTTAAAGCATTCAAAGCATTATTTTCAGACAGAAACTCCTTGACAGACTTTGCTACGATTTCAGAAGTATCCAAAACTGTTACAGAATCTTTGTAATAATTTTCTATTTGCTTTTTGATTAATGGATAATGCGTACAACCTAAAATAAGTGCTTCTATATCTTTCAATTCTTCATTTTTTAAGTATTCTTGAATAATACTTTCAGAAATATTATGGTTAAAAAAACCTTCTTCAATCATCGGAGCGAGTAATGGTGTTGCCAATGACTTTAAAGTAATATCTTTTTCTAAAGCATCTGTTTTTTTACGATAAATATTCGAGTTTACGGTTTGCTTTGTACCAATCAAGCCAATTGTTTTACCTGCATAGTTTTCAGAAATATAATTAACCACTGGGTCAATTACATTCATTACTTTGGCTTTGCTACCAACATATTCTTTTACCAATTCATAAGCAGCAGCCGAGGCTGAATTACAGGCAATCAAAATGATTTTACATTTTTGTTGCAATAAAACATTACAAATTTTGATAGAATATGCTTGAATCGCTGACGCAGATTTATCACCATAAGGCAAGTGTGCAGTATCGCCAAAGTAAATAATATTTTCGTTTGGAAGTAGTTTTGTTACTGCATGAGCAACTGTTAAACCGCCAATACCACTATCAAAAATGCCAATTGCTGCAGATGAATTCATATAAAAATGATTAGAATGGAAAATTTCTTATGAATTTGATCTTCCTTAAAGTTATTATTTAGAAAGAAAAATCAATTATTGTTTACAAATTTGAATATTCAATATTTATCGTGCAACCTTTCATTAGTATATTTCATCTTGAAAGTAATTAAGTTAACAAATTGCTCTGAACCCCAGATTTATAAAAAGCTAAACCAGAACTTTATACCGTGAAACTGATTACTTTATTTCAAACTGAAGAGGCATTAGTAAAAGCTTGTCAGAAAGGCGATCCAAAAGCCCAACGAAGAGTTTACGAGAAGTATTCCCCGAAAATGTTGGGGATATGTTTTAGGTATGTACACGATGAATTTGAAGCGGAAGAAGTAATGATTGAAGGTTTTGTAAAAGTATTCGACAAGATTAATAGTTTTAAATTGGAAGGAAGTTTTGAAGGATGGATTCGGCGGATTATGGTTAATGAATCGTTGATGTATCTGAGAAGTAACAAGAAAACGCAATTTGAAGTAAGCTATGACCAAATTCTTTACGAACCAGAACCCGAACAATTCAGAACAGACCTTGAAACAAAAGATTTACTTAAATTAATAGAGAAACTTCCTACAGGCTATCGAACAGTATTTAACTTATATGCCATCGAAGGATATTCTCATGCAGAAATTGCCGACCAATTAGGAATAACTGAGAGTACATCGAAATCTCAATTATCAAGAGCAAGAGTGATTTTACAAAATGCAGTCGTTCAAATGATTTAACTCGATTTTGATTAATCGAAAAATATATGAAAAATCAAGAAAATATTGATAAGTTTTTTGTCGAAAAGCTACAGCAATACGAGCGTCAACCACGTGCTGCTGCATGGGAAAAACTACAAACAAGATTAGAAAAGCAAGAAAGTAAAGTAATACCACTTTGGTGGAAATTTGCCTCTGCTGCTTCTGTTGCTTTACTATTAGCCTCAGGAGTCTATTGGTTGAATACTTCTGAAAATACTGTGGATGACAAATTTGTTTCAGTAGAAAGAAGTAATCCAAAAGTAAAAACAGGAAAGAGTTTTTCGGAAGTAATAAAATCTTCTGAAGAAAAAGAAAGTCTAGCAAGTCTTCAAGATAATGAGAAGATTACAGTGGAAATCGCAGCAGGCAAACGCAATGAGAAGGTGATTGTGCCTAAGTCTAAAAAAACTAAGTTTGAAAAAGCATTGACAAATAGTAATGAAGAAGTGATTTTAAGTAAAAATATTACTCTTCAACCTATTTCAAAACCTAGTCTTGAAACCAATACGATTGTTTTAGTTGTAGAAAATACTCAAAAACCAATTGTAAAACCGGAGAAAGAAACAATCGTTCTGAATTTAATAGAAACACAATCAGAAGCTGTTGCAGAAGCCACGGTTCTTGACGAAAGTGCTAATAGAAAACAAAGTAAATTCAATAAAATTTGGCAACAATTGAAAAGAGCTAAAAATGGTGAAAATGTGGACTGGAAAGAAGTAGGCTTTAAACCACAAAAGTTATTAGCTAGAGCAGATGCCAAAATAGAAAATGCTTTGACAAACGGAGAAGAAACAGAAAAATAAATAAAATTGATGCAACCCAAGATTAACCATTTGCATCTTAAAATGTAAACAACAAGTTTTTAGATTAACTACTAATTTAATTCAAAACCAAGGCATGCAGGAATAGAATTAACCGGTACAGAAATCTCTTAAAACCTAAAAACAATAAATAAAATCGCCATGGAAACGTTCAGAATCAAGAGTATCGTGAGCAAAATCACTTTCTCAATAATTTTTTCAGTTTTTGTTAGCTCAATAACTAGTTTTAAAAGTTCGGCAAAATCAAATGATGCAGATTCAACAGTTATTAATATCGACAAGCGCAATCAGACTCTATTAAATAGCAAAAATCCTAGTAGATCATTAAAAGAAGATTTACAGGAATTGTTTCAAAAAAATGGAATGAACCTTGATGATGATACTTGGAAAGGGATTCGCAGAGTAGTTAATAGTGAATTAAGTAAAGATACTGTCTTGGTCATTACACAAAACAATAAAAGCATCAATGTAGCGATTAATGCCAAAACAGAAGAATTGAATAGAAGTTCAGCAACAAACCAATCAACTCGCAGAGAATACAATATCAATAATAATTCAAATGTGAAAATTGGCGGTGGCGGAGTACATGTTAAAGATGGCAGAGACGAGGTTCACGTGAGTTGGAATGGGGTAGTGGTTAAAGATGGAAATGATGAAGTGAAAGTGATTTTGAAAGATACTGCTAAGGTAAATCGTAGAGACCAAGGATTCTCTAGCCGTTCGGGTTTCAATATCTACTTTGGTTTCAACGGGTTTTCTAATACAGGAAGTATCTCTGGTATTTACAATAGCAAAGATTTTGAATTAAGTCCTTTCGGTTCGAGATACTTTGGTTTTGGTTGGACTCGTAGCGGAATGATTAGTAAAGGAGCGAAAGCAGCTTTGAAGATTAGCTACGGTTTAGAAGTATCATGGAACAATTTTATGTTCGAAAACAATAATTATCTTGTTAAAGGAACAAACAATGTAGCTTTTGAAAATTATAAAGACAGCAAAGGAGATGTAATTCCACTTTCTCGAAACAAATTGACAGTTGCGAACATCAACATTCCAGTAATGCCTTATGTTGCCTTTAAAAAAGGGAGTGTAGTAACTTATGTGGCAGCAGGCGGTTATGTAGGTTATCGAATAGATAGTTACACTAAAACAAAAGAAGAAGATAGCGGTGATAAGAACTGGAATCACAGTAGCTTTTATTTGAACAATCTTCGTTATGGTTTAGCTTTTGAATTAGGATTAAAGAATTTTCCAGACTTATTTGTTAACTATGATATGAATAAGCTTTTTCAAGATGGAAGAGGTCCTGGTATCAGCGGAGTAAGTTTTGGAATAAGATTATAAAAAAGACATTGGCATTAATTGAGTATTTTAAACGAAAAAATATTCAATTAATGCCAATTTTGTAACTGTCAAATTATCAGGTAATTATATTTTTTTGTGAAAAAAAAGTGAAAAAAAACTTATTTAACGTTTGACAAAATAAAAAATAAACTTACCTTTGCACACTCTTTCACCAGAACGCTAAACGAAAGCGGTTCGAAAGTAGAGAAAATGGGGGTGTACCAGAGTGGCCAAATGGGGCAGACTGTAACTCTGCTGGAGTATTCCTTCGGTGGTTCGAATCCATCCGCCCCCACGATTTGAATGAGTGAATGTTTAAATTGATTTTAAAATTCAATCTCAATCATTTCACTATTAGAGTAAGCGGGAGTAGCTCATTTGGTAGAGCGATAGCCTTCCAAGCTATAGGTGGCGGGTTCGAGCCCCGTCTCCCGCTCCAAAGGAAACAATAGTAAGTGGTTAGTTGTTAATTAGTTAATAGTTATTAGTTTAGCTAAAAACGATTAACAATTAACCTCTTATAATTTCTAAGGGTTAGGTTTTGGAGTTTGCCTTTGTAGCTCAGTGGTAGAGCACTTCCTTGGTAAGGAAGAGGTCGGCAGTCCGATTCTGCTCAAAGGCTCGAATCTTTTGAAGATTGTTTTAATTTGAAGATTTGGAAGTTATTTTGTTGTTTTTACAGAATAAGTTAAAATGTTTTCAAATATTCAAATCCTCAATGTTTCAAATGTAAAAAGTATCAAACAATTTTTAAATAAAACTAATTAAGAACTAAATATCATGGCAAAAGAGAATTTTGACCGTAGTAAGCCCCACGTAAACATTGGTACAATCGGTCACGTTGACCACGGTAAAACTACATTGACTGCTGCAATTACGAAAGTATTGTCAGAAAAAGGACTTGCTGAGAAAAAAGATTTCTCATCAATTGACTCGGCTCCTGAAGAAAAAGAGCGTGGTATTACTATCAACACTGCTCACGTAGAATATTCAACAGCTAACCGTCACTATGCACACGTTGACTGTCCAGGTCACGCCGATTACGTGAAAAACATGGTAACTGGTGCTGCTCAAATGGACGGTGCTATCATCGTAGTTGCTGCAACTGACGGTCCAATGCCACAAACTCGTGAACACATCTTGTTGTCTCGCCAAGTTGGTGTACCTCAATTGGTTGTATTCATGAACAAAGTGGATATGGTTGACGATCCAGAATTACTTGAATTAGTAGAAATGGAAATTCGTGAATTGTTATCATTCTATGAATTTGATGGAGATAACATTCCAGTAATCCAAGGTTCTGCTTTAGGTGGTTTGAACGGAGATGCTAAATGGGTAGCTACTATCGAAGCGTTAATGGATGCAGTTGATAGCTGGATTCCACTTCCTAAGCGTGATGTTGATAAGCCTTTCTTGATGCCAGTTGAAGACGTATTCTCGATCACTGGTCGTGGTACTGTAGCAACAGGTCGTATCGAAACTGGTATCATCAATTCAGGTGAAGCAGTAGATATCTTAGGTATGGGTGCTGAAGGCTTGAAATCAGTTGTAACTGGTGTTGAGATGTTCCGTAAAATCCTTGACCGTGGTGAAGCTGGTGATAACGTAGGTTTATTATTACGTGGTATCGATAAAGAATCTATCCGTCGTGGTATGGTTATTTGTAAGCCAGGTTCTGTGAAGCCTCACACTAAATTCAAAGCAGAGGTTTATATCTTGTCTAAAGAAGAAGGTGGTCGTCATACTCCATTCTTTAACAAATATCGTCCACAATTCTATTTCCGTACAACTGACGTAACAGGAGAAATCATGTTGCCAGAAGGAGTAGAAATGTGTATGCCTGGTGATAACTTGACAATCTCAGTAACTTTATTGAACAAAGTAGCGATGGACAAAGGTCTTCGTTTCGCTATCCGTGAGGGTGGTCGTACAGTAGGTGCTGGTCAAGTAACTGAAATTTTAGACTAATTTTTAGCTAAAAATAGATTGAGAGCGTTACAAACCTGTGACGCTCTCTTTTTTTAGAATAAATTTGTAAGTATTTTTTTGCAAGTTTAGGATAAACAACTATCTTTGCAGTCGATTTACACGGGAATAGTTCAATGGTAGAATGCGGGTCTCCAACACCCTTGATCAGGGTTCGAATCCTTGTTCCCGTGCTCAGTATTAAGTTCCAAGTTTTAGGTTTTAAATTTATATACATTTTAAATGTACTAATTTTAAAGCCTAAAATATTGGAACTTAAAAGTTTATAAGCATAACTGTTTTTGCTTACAGATTAAAGAGATTATTAGTATAATATAGAAAAATAAAACCATGAACAAATTACAACAACTTGTTAAAGAGTCTTGGACAGAGGTTACAGAAAACGTAACATGGCCTAAATTTTCAGAATTACAAGCAAGTTCAACGCTTGTATTAGTGGCATCTTTAATTTTTGCATTAGTGGTTGGTATGATTGACTTCCTTTTCAAGTCTGGATTAGAGTGGTTCTATCAATAATATTAATGGCAGATTTCGGAATATAGCATTAGCAATAAATCTGCTTTGATGTAATATCAATCCAAAATCTACAAGGGCAAACTGAAATTTATACTCATACAATGGCAGAGACTAATTGGTACGTTCTGAGAGCTGTTTCAGGACAAGAAAAGAAGATAAGGACTTATCTCGAAAATGAAATTGCGAGACAAAGTCTTCAGGATTATATTCCACAAATTATTATTCCAACAGAGAAGATATTTGAAATGCGTAACGGTAAAAAAACTGTTCGTGAAAAAACTTTGTTTGCTGGATATATTTTTGTTGAAGCAGATATTAAATACGGTGAAGTAGCCCATTTAATTACTTCTATGCCAGGTGTAATTGGCTTTTTAAGCTGGAATGATGGTAAGACATCTAAAACACCAATTCCATTGCGTGCAGGAGAAATTAAGCGTATCTTAGGTAAAATGGACGAAGCCGTTGCTGTTGAAGAATTAGCACCAACATCGTTCTCGAAAGGTGAAACTATTAAAGTAATAGATGGTCCTTTCTCTGGATTTGAAGGTTCTGTTGAAGAAATCTTTGATGATAAGAAGAAGTTGAACGTTATGGTTAAAATCTTTGGTCGTAACACTCCAGTTGAATTGAACTATTCACAAGTAGAGAAATAGAGAAATTAGCTCAAACAAAAGAGGAATATTCATTACGAATATTCCTCTTTTTGTTTTCTAGCGAGTGCTTTTTATTTGTTTAATAATTCATCAAATGCAATTCCTACATAAAACATAGAGCCTACTGTTGGATTACCCCATGAAGTAACGTAAGATTTTCCTAAGATATTAGTTCCACCAATTTTGATGATAGATTTAATACTTGCTACTTTTTTTGAAACCTGAGCATCTAGTGTGCTGAATGCTGGAATATTTCCTTGTTGTAAAGTATTTACCGCAGGGCTAGCAAAGCTTGATTGCCAGATGAATGATTCTTGGTATCTCCATACTACATTGAAACCAACTCCAGTTTTAGCTACATTACGGTTACCAAAAGAGGCATTGAAACGATACGGCGGAGTATTGTATTGCAATTGTCCTGAAGTAAGACCTCCATTATCACTTAGTACGTTATGCGAAACATTTCCGCCAAGGTTGAATCCTTTAGGAAAAGCATAGTCTAAGCCAACTGCCCAGCCTTCAGTTTTTACATCTTTTTCAGCATTCGTTGGTAATGAATATGGTTGTACTCTTCCAGCGATAGCAGGGTCTGGCTTAACAACGACTTGTGAAATAGCGAAATTAGTAAACGTGCTCGTGTAGTAATAAGCATCAACAAATAGTTTTTTACTAATTAAACCTTTATAACCAACTTCCCATGAGCCAACTCTTTCTGGTTTATACTCTTTTCTATTATATACTTGCCATTTAGTTGGATCAGTTGGATTTGCCAATACAGTACTATAAACATAGCTTTTACCAGATAATTGATAACGATCGTCAAATAAAGGTAAGCCACCAATTAAGCGTGCTTGTGGTGTTAGTAAATCAATGTATTGGTCTTGCGTGGTTGGAATTCTAAAACCTGTTTGATATGATAAACGGAAGTTATGGTCACTTGTAGGAGAGAATACGCCTGAAATTCTTGGTGTAAATTGTCCTGCAAAATTCTCGTTTTTGTCATATCGCAAAGAACCTGAGAGTTTGAATTTTTTATCGAATAAATCTTTCGCTAATTGTGCATAAGCACCATATTCACTGATAGAAAATTCTTTCGCACTAGGATTGCTTGAACCATCGGCATTTGCTTGCTGTGTAGCAAATAAAGTACCGCCAGAGTTTAAAGAATAAGTACGATAGTTTGCACCAACGATTACATCAATCACATTATTGAAGGCTTGAGAAAGATTATACATCCCTTCAATAGCATATAGATTTGATTTGTCATTAAATTTCGCTCCACGAGGGATAGGCAAGCTTTTTACATTATCAAGCGTTGCATTCCAATTTGCGCTTGAAGGTGTTAAGCGACCTGCATCAGCAAGAGTACGTGCTGCTGCATGATAAGCGCCAAATTGCCCTTGAGTACTTGCACTAGCAGCAGTAACAGCTGCAGAAGGTGCGAGTCCTTGTCCTAATGCACCAGCAAAAATAGTAGCGTAGTTTGTAAGCGCAGATTGTGCGAAAGTACCAAAATATTGTGGATACCACGTTGTACTTGGTTTCCAAGCTTCGTTAACCAAAGCACCTAATGTTCCAGTAGCATAAGCATCTCCTGAACGTTCTTGTGTTGTGTATGCTCTTACAAAGAAGTTAGAACCTTTTACTTCTAATTTGTATTGACCTAAACTGAAATTTTTGATAGAGTAGCGGTCGGCTCCTGTATAAACAGTCGTTCCATTTCCCCAACTTGCTTGAGCGATAGCTTCAACATTATCGTTGATTCTGTAGTGAACAGCACCGTTTAATTTTATACTAGTAGTTCCATACGAAGCCAAGTCTCTTTCGTTATAACCTATTCTTGAAATGTTTGAATTGGTTTGACCTGGGATGATGGCATCAAAAATTTGTTTTGGCGTTTGTCCTGATAATTGCACTAAAGATTTTCCTCCAATTCCTGGAATATTAGCAGGATAAACAAATGTAGCAATAGCACCTAAAATTTGTGAAGTTCCATTCGCTCCAGTGCCTGGAGTACCATTTCCATACAAACCGCCATACATATTTACGTTTGTTTCATCTCCATAAGCATTCACACCATTATAGGCATAATTATTATCACGTGTACCATTGAAATTGCTACCGTTCAAGAAACTTTGGTCTCTAAAATCATTTGCTTGCCAATCGTCTGCTTTTAAATAAGAGAAGTTTGCTTTAAAGGCAATCTTATTGTTGAATGCTTTAGCAAAACGAATTGAAGCATCATAATAACCAGTTGTGGCAACAGAACGACTTTTTTCATTCATTAGCCCAGTTTTAACTGATGCACTAAGTCCTTGGTATAAAAAAGGACTTTTTGAATTCATTAATAAAATACCATTCAAGGCATTTGGTCCATATAATGCAGAAGCAGCACCAGGAAGTAATTCAGCAGATTCAAGGTCTAATTCAGAAATACCAACAATGTTTCCTACCGAGAAATTTAAACCCGGAGCTTGGTTGTCCATTCCATCAATCAATTGAACCATTCTAACGTTACCATTAGCATTAAAACCACGAGTATTGACAGAGCTGAATGTTAACGATTGAGTACTTACTTCAACCCCTTTTAGATTTTTTAGTCCATCGTAAAATGTTGCAGAAGGAGTATTTTGTATGACACGTATATCCATTTTTTCAATTGAAACTGGAGATTTCATAATACTTTGTTCTACCCTTGAAGCTGAAATGACAACTTCTTGCCCCATAATACTTTGTTCAGTGAGTATTATGTCAAAATTATTTTTACTGCCATCTACAATAAATTCCTGAGTATTATAACCAACACTTGAAACAACAACAGTAAAAGGCGTTGGAGTGCTTGTAGTCAGTGCAAATGCGCCTTTAGTATCCGAAATTGTTCCAATTACTTTTCCTTTTACTGCAATACTTACACCAATCAATGGCTCTTTTGTTGAGCCATCACTTATTTTACCCGATATTTTTGTTTGGGCAAATAGCATTGAGGTCATAAACAATAGCGTGGTAATTAGCCCAAGCCTCATTGTCGTAAAATGTTTTTTCATACCTTTATTTGTTAGTGAATTAAAATTTAAATAATGCCTTTTTCCTGATTCGATGAATTATTATGCAAATAGAAAGAATTTTTTGGATTTTATTATGCAAGCAGAGTAAATTTTTTACATTTTTTCTCAAAATTGTCTAATACTTGGTTTGAAAGATAAAATTGTTGAATACTAACCCTTGTGAAGTTAAGATAGTATTTTAATTTAAGAAAAAAGTACATTTATAAAAATGTGTGTGAAATTAGAGCAATCTGAGAAAGCAAATAAGTATAAGGTAGAAAAAATAGAAAAATTAGTATTTTACAGAGTTTTTATTACTAATAAATGAAGCTTTTCATTATAATTTCCTTTTTTTAGAAACTATACATATCTTTAAATTTCAGAACAATAGCACACAACTAGAATACAAAAAAAATAATACTAAATCATGAATAAAAATAACTATGTAGTAATTATGGCAGGAGGGGTTGGTACTCGTTTTTGGCCATTTAGTAGAACGAATAATCCCAAGCAATTTCATGATGTTTTAGGAACGGGGAGAACGCTTTTGCAACAAACTGCTGATCGTTTCGAGGACATTTGCCCAAATGAAAATATATTTATTGTAACAAGTACTGATTACATTGATTTAATAAAGACACAATTGCCTTTTTTATCGGATAGTCAGATTTTAGCAGAACCAATCCGAAGAAATACAGCTCCTTGCGTAGCTTACGCTTGTTATAAAATTGCTAAGCAAAATCCAGATGCTAATATTGTGGTAGCGCCTGCTGACCATATTATTTTAAAAGAAAAGGAATTTGAAAAGAGAATTAATATTGCTTTAGAAACTTCAGCTAAAGGAGATGTTCTGGTTACGCTTGGTATTACTCCGACTCGCCCAGATACTGGCTATGGTTATATTCAATATGATCAATCAGAAACTGAAGTAAAAAGAGTTAAAACTTTCAGAGAAAAACCCAATTTAGAATTGGCTAAAACTTTTTTAGAAAGTGGAGATTATGTATGGAATGCAGGTATTTTTATCTGGACTGCCAAAGCAATTAAAAACGCATTTTCAAAAAATAGCCCTATCGTACATAGTATTTTTGAATCAGGGAATGATATTTACTTCACGGATAAGGAAACAGACTTCATCAATAATATTTATCAAAACTGTGAAAGTATCTCGATTGACTACGCTATCATGGAGAAAGCGGATAACGTATTTACAGTTTTAGGAAATATTGGTTGGTCTGATTTAGGTACTTGGAAGTCGCTATATGAAGTATCGGATAAAGATGAAGATGCTAATGTAATTGATGGAGCAACGATGCTTTACGGTGTTAAAAATAGCATTATAAAAACACCAAAAGACCGATTAGTGGTAATTCAAGGATTGGATGGCTATATCGTTGCTGAATATGACAACGTTCTGATGATTTGTGAAAAAGAACAAGAACAATTTGTGAAGAACTTTGTGGCAGATGCTACTAAAAAAGGGAAAGAATTTGTTTAAAATATTCTGAATAGGAAGAGTATCGTTTTTATATTCTTCCTATTCTAAAGCAATATCCATTAAATATTTAATCTGAGTTATAATTTCTACATTATCAGGACAGTCAATGTCTTGTCCTACCACTTGATAACCTGATAATAATATTTTTGAATCAGGAAATTCCTTCGCTAAGCGATACACATACTTTTGTACTTCATCTTGCCCAGGTACGGATGTTATCACACTAAAAAGATAATCAGGTTTGTGTACTTTATGTGCAAAAATTAGCTCACTAAAAGGCAAACTTTGTCCTAAATAAATTACTTTGTTCTGACGTGAACGGATAATATAATTTCCAAATAATAAACTAATTTCGTGCATTTCGCCTTCGGGCAAATACAGCATATATTTTTTTGCACCCGGTCTGAGTGAAGGCAATTGACCATCTATAGCTACAATAAGCTTTTGACGGATTAAATTTGAAATAAAATGTTCTTGAGCAGGTCCAACTGAACCAGTAATCCATAAAGTGCCAATTCTACTTAGAAAAGGAAAGATGATATTAGTCATCATATTTTCAAAGCCAAATTGAAGCGTATTGGTACTTACAATTTTTTCAAACCTTTCTTCATCTAAATCTAACATCGATATCGTCAAAGCATGAATTTGTTCTGGATAACTTAATTGCTTTTCCGAAATCAACATTACTTCTTTTGACATTTCATCGGAACTCATTTTTGAAATCTCCGAGATTTTATAACCATGTTCTTTAAGCAGAGCAATGTTTAAAACCAATTTAAGGTCTTTATCATCGTAAGTACGTATATTAGTATCTGTTCTATCTGGTTTTAAAATTTCATAACGTTGCTCCCAAATTCGGAGGGTATGAGCCTTGATACCAGATAATTGCTCAAGGTCTTTAATAGAATAATTGCTCATGTTTTTGGGTCGAAGGGTTTAATGATTTTCTACAATCGAAATTCAAATCAAAGATTTGTTCAACTCTGATATTAAAATATTGAGTTTTATAAAATCACTTTTACTAAAGTTTTCAATTGAATAAAATGATGTAACGCAATCGAATTGCCATGTGTAAATACTTGTACACTTAGGGATAAAGAATAAACATCTTGTTTAAAGAAAAGTTTACAAAATTATACAATAATATTCAAGTAGCCTAAGCTGGGAGAAGTGTATGGAGAAGAAAAAACAATAATTGTAAACAAAATAAAAGTGGTGCTAATAAGTTGTTTTTTAGGAATTTACTGTTGATAAAATAGAATTGTAAAACCAAAGAAACCACCAACCAACCAAGGTAGTTTTGTACTGGGATTTTGTTGAATGACCATTGCCAAAAATCTAAACGAATTGCAACAGGTTCAATCAACAAATCTAAGCCAACCATCAAACAGGCTGCAATAATTGATAAAATGATTTTTCCAGAAATACTTGATTTTAAGTTTTGAAAGAAGTGCTCAACTATAACTCCTGAACAATAAACCAGAATAAGCCAATTTGCGCCAATTACAATGGGTACTTCAAAGAGTTTGATGCCAAGGGTTTGTCCATACTGATATTCGCCAAAGACAATGCCCGTATGCACGCCAATTACTTCTATAAAAAAACCAACTAGAAAAGTAATAATAGCAAATAGAATAAACTTAGGTTGAAAATCTTGATGAAAAAGGAGTAGTAGAATTAATGAAGCCCAAAGGTTAAAAGGAGATAATACTTTAAAATATTCTTGAGTTAAAGGAATTCTTAAACCGATAAATCCAACAATATACATCAATGAAAGTATCGTAAAAGTAGTTTTCCGATAACGTGTCGTGATTAATGTTTTAAGCTGAATGTAATTCATGGTTTGTTGTGAGATTAGGCAATAAAAAAAGGTCTTGTCGTATTGACAAGACCTTGGGAGGAAGATGGGGCTCGAACCCACGACCCTCGGAACCACAAACCGATGCTCTAACCAACTGAGCTACAACCTCCGTGTTGTAATGGACTGCAAAGGTAGGGAGTCAATTTTAAAATAGCAATTTTTTCAATGAAAATATCACGAAAAAATTGCTATTATTTTATAACTTATTAAGCTTTAGCTGCTTGGAAACGGCTTTCAGCACCTGCCCAATCTACCAAGTTCCAGAATGAATCGATATAATCAGGACGTTTGTTTTGGAATTTCAAATAATATGCGTGTTCCCAAACATCAATACCGATGATAGGAGTACCTTTTACATCAGCAATATCCATTAATGGATTATCTTGATTTGGTGTTGAAGAAACAGCAATTGAACCGTCGGCAGTAACAACTAACCAAGCCCAACCTGAACCGAATCTTGTTAAACCAGCTTTCTTGAATTCGTCTTTGAATGCTTCAAATGAACCAAATTTAGCAGTGATAGCTTCTGCTAAAGTACCTACTGGAGCTCCGCCACCGTTTGGAGAAAGAATATTCCAGAAGAAGGTATGATTCCAGTGTCCTCCACCATTGTTACGAATTGCTGGTGAGTATTTACTTACTTCAGAAACCAATTCTTCAAGAGATTTGCCTTCTAATTCTGTACCTGCTACAGCAGCATTAAGGTTAGTAACGTAAGTATTGTGATGACGGTCATGGTGAATTTCCATCGTCAACGCATCAAAGTGAGGCTCTAAAGCATCATTTGCATAAGGTAAAGGGTCTAATACGAATGCCATTTTTATAAGGAGTTATTATTAATTATATAGTTAAGGAGTTCGAGAACATTCTCTACTCATGTTGTTTCAAAAACTATCAAAATGATAATTAAGTTCTTAATTGACTAAAAAAACTCTTCAATATTTGTTCACAATCATCTTGTAAAACGCCAAATGTAACCATTGATTTGGGATGAATGATAGATGGATTTACTCTTTTGAAACCTCTTTTTTCATCCGATGCTCCCCAAACAATTCTATTTAATTGCGACCAAAAAATTGCACCGCCACACATTACACAAGGTTCTAAAGTAACATACAAAGTACAATCTTTTAAATACTTTGAACCCAAAGTTTGAGCCGCCGAAGTAATCGCTAACATTTCAGCATGTGCTGTAACATCATTGAGTTTTTCAGTTTGATTATATGCTTTAGCGATAATTTGATTCTGACATACAATAACTGCTCCTACTGGAATTTCTCCTTCATCAAAGGCAATTGCGGCCTGCTGAAGGGCAATTTGCATAAAGTATTCGTCAGAAAAAAACATATTTTACCAAGGTAAATCAGAAGAAATTTCTTGAGCAACTTTGCTAGTTGCACGGTTTCTTAAATAAAAATCCACTAATACTAAGGCTGCCATAGCTTCTACAATCGGTACTGCACGTGGTACAACGCATGGGTCGTGGCGTCCTTTTCCTGAAACCACAACAGCATTTCCTTCAGCATCTACGCTGTCTTGGTCTTGCATGATGGTCGCTACAGGTTTAAAGGCAACTCTAAAGTAAATGTCTTCACCATTAGAAATTCCACCTTGTACGCCACCTGAATGATTGGTTTTTGTTTTTACACGATTGTGTTCATCCAAAAACATTTCATCATTGTGTTCTGAACCGTACATCTCAACGCCTTCAAAGCCACTTCCATATTCAAAACCTTTTACAGCATTGATACTTAACATCGCTTTTCCTAATTCGGCATGAAGTTTATCGAAAACAGGTTCGCCTAAACCAACTGGTGTACCAGTAATTACACAATTAACAACGCCTCCGATTGAATCTCCTTTCTTACGGGTTTCATCAATCAAATCATACATTTGTTGTGCTACTGCTGGGTCTGGGCAACGAACGGCATTTTCTTCGGCAAGATTCAAATCTAATTGTTGATAGGGTGTTGATAATTTTAATTTACCAACTTGCGAAACATAAGATTTAATATCGACACCGATTTGCTTTAATATCAATTTTGCCAATGCTCCAGCCGCTACTCTAGCTACTGTTTCACGAGCAGAGCTACGTCCACCACCACGATAATCACGATTTCCATATTTTGCTGTATAAGTATAATCAGCATGCGAAGGACGAAACTGTTGGGCAATATGTGAATAATCCTTTGAACGTTGGTCGCCATTCAAAACCATCATAGCGATTGGTGTACCAGTTGTTTTTCCTTCAAAAATTCCAGAAAGTACTTGAAATTCATCGGCTTCACGGCGTTGTGTGGTAATTCTGGATTGCCCAGGTTTGCGACGATCTAATTCGCTTTGAATAAAAGATGAATCGAAGTCAATGCCAGCCGGACAGCCGTCAACAATTACACCAACTGCTGTGCCATGCGACTCGCCAAATGTACTAATCTTGAATAATTTACCGTATGTACTGCTCATTTGAGTTGTATGAGAAATAACAAAAAATGTTATTTCATTCTTTTGATTGCGCTTACTTATTTTCGTTTTTTATTGGGTAATAAAATATAAACCATTCCTATCAGCATAATTGAAATCAGAATATTGGCTTCATCTTTCAAAAATTTACTGAAGTCATTGGGGATTTCTGACGAATCTTTTTCTTTCAAACCATCATAAACTGAAATTACCGTTAAAGGAGTATCAGCAGTTTTGATGGTTGCTCCACTTACTTTTAGTTGGAGTTTTGATTGTAAAGTATCGTATTTGTCAGTTTTTGTATTGAAAAATACCCATTTAAAATACTTTCCGAGTGCAAAGTTACCAGCCTGTTTCGGAATAATTAGAAAAGTAAAGATTTTTGTACTAACAACTTTTCCATTTTCTGGATATGAACTTGAATTTACTTCAGGAGGGAAAAAGTCAAAAAGGCTATCATTTTTCATTTCTGGTAGCTTAATGTTGTAGCCATCACCCGTAATTTGAATGCGATATTGAACCGATTTCCCAGTATTGATGCTGTTTTTATTGATTACCTCTTTCAATGAAAAATCTCCAACAGATACTTCTTGCTTTAAAGGATGGCTTGGTAAATCCTTTGTTTTGATGATAAACGGCTTAGTTTTAAAAGTGGTGAATTCAGGTATTTTTTCACCATTTTTTCCAAGGGTATATTTTATCAGTTTTAAACTGACCGAAGGAAAAACGATAGGCTTGTTATTTAATGGGTAAAAAGTAGCCTGATAATATTTGTACTGAGTGTAAGATTTGCCATTCAGAACTAATTGTCCTTGTTGCATTTCGGTTAAACCAAAACTCTCTTCCCAGCAGTTTTCAGGTTTTAGTTTTTTAGTGATTTCTGGAATTTGAACTTCATTTTGGTAAGATTCAAATTCTGTTGGATTATTCTCGGCAACATAAAATGCTAGTGTAACCGTAAAACCTTCACCAGTAAAAAGAGTGAATTTATTGGTGCTCAAACTTAGGAAAGCATCGTTTTTAGAGCTAACTATTTCGGCTTGATTTCCTTCTATAAAATCCGTAAAATCTTCATTCGAATCAACGATGTCTTTTTTTTCAGTACTGGTTTTATCTGAAATTACTTTACTTACTTTCACGCTAAATCCTTCTGATTTTAAATTGAGTTCATTCACATTTACTTTGAAAGAAGGAATTTTGAAAGTGCCGATTTTTAGCGGAGAATAGTTTTGTGTGATGTTACAAGTTGAAACTGTTTGTCCGTTTACATACGAATGTGTGGTAGAACGAGAGAAGCCCTTTTTTGTGAAATTCGGTAAATCAGGAAACTTACAAGTAGGTACTTGAGCTTCGCCAATGTATTTTACAACCACTGTCACCACGAAGGGTTCATTCATAGAAATACTCTTGTCGCCTAAAATTAGCGATACATCACTGTCTTGAGCCTTTGAATAAAAGCTTATTAAAAAATAAAAAAATATTGAAATAATTATATAATATTTTTTTTGTTTCACCGTTGTCAAAATAAACGTTCAAAAAATTAATACTGAATAATATAAAATAACAATTAATTATTTTATGTAAAATGCTTGATTTACAGGTATTTGTATTATAAATTTGGTTGGAGATTTATATTGTTACTTTATTAAATCCTTTAAAAGCTATGGTTACCTTAAACTATGTCAAAGTTATATTGGAAAAAGTTAGTTTTGATGCAAAGTTATTCGAGAAAGAATTAAAAAAAGCAATCAAGACCTTATTATCTGATGAAGTAAAAGAATTGCAAGTATGGTGTTATGATAAATTTGGTAAAACCTACAAGCAAGTAATTGAGAAATGTTTTAATAGAATTCGTAGAAAAATGATAGGACTATCAGCTTAGCATTTTCTAACACACTGACGAAATTGATAAAGCCCAACAAAATTTATTTTGTTGGGCTTTTGTATGTTTAAAAACCTTCTTTCACTTCTTCTTTCTTCTTTTCTACTTTTGGTTTTTCCTCTTTTTTGTTGACTACTTTTTTGCCTTTTTCAACTCTGGTTCTGTAATTATCTACAAATCTTTCGGTAAAAGCGATTTTCTCTTCGGCACCTACTCCAAGAAAAGCATAAGCATTTTTGCCACTGCCTTTTTTAACACCTTTAGATTTTGCCGCAACTGCATTGTTGAATTCCCCATCTGAAGAAATTACACCCATTTCGTTTTTCAAATAGCCCATAAAGTACCAAACATCTTCTGAAGGTTCGAGATACAAATAGAATTCATCACCTTCATTTGTCTTCTTGATTTCTAACATTCCTTCAATTTCAGCATTGATGTCGGTTCCGCCAATATTGGCAATGGCAATTTTTCCAACGGTATAAAAAGCAGATTGCTGTTCTGAATACCGCAAATTAGCTTTAGAAATCACCATCGTAGTATTGAATTTTGAAGAAATTGAAAAGAGCGGAACATGCTCATTTTTCAATCGTCTTTCAAATGGTGCTACCGTTTTTCCACCAATGATATTCGCAATTTTAGATAATAAATTCTCCTTGTCTTCAGGTTCATCAGCACTTGTATTATCACGTGAATCTAAATTTACCTTAACAATTTTATCAGCCATTGCTTTCAATACTTCTGTAGGCATTGGGAAATTTAGAACTAACATTTGGTCGAACTTGTGTTTCCCGCTGTCAATTCGCATTTCTGCAAAACCAGATGTTTGCAATAAAGTATTTGGATTAAAGAAATTGAAAGCTCCTTCTAATTTTAAAGTCTTTTTGGCATCATCAAAAACATAACGATTGGCTTCGTAAGACTGCGTTTTGTCGTCGGCCCCAATTTCAAATCGAGAAGTTTTCGGAATATCTCTGAAAGCCCCTTTTGCTACAAAAATGTCTTCGTCTTTTGCGTCTTCTTTATTTGATAAAAAAGTAGTGTACAAGCCACTCGAAGCCGTTCTAAAATGAAGTCCCGCAAATAATGGCGTATTTGTCTCGCCCATCAAAGTAGGTTGAACGTCGATACTTACACTATCACGGCTACTTCCTTTGTAAGCAATCCAATTAGAATCATATCTTTTATTTTTTGTATCTGGACGAATAAAACCATTTAACGTAAGATTCTTGTCAGTTGAAACCATACTAATTTCTCCACGGAACAATAACTTAGGCGTTAGGAAAAATTTACTGTTTTGTTCAATACTTGCTTTAGCAGTCGTAATGTATCCTTTTGTTTTTTTACGATTATCAAGAAATGTTTCTTTAAAATCGAAACTTCCCATTTTGATATTTAACGTATCACCAATTGTGTTTACGTAGCGATAAATAGCATCACCTTCAAACTTTGATTTTGATAGAATTTTAATATTTCCATTAACCAAACGATGATAAGTATTCACCGTATCTAGGATGATTTTAGCTTGATGAAAATCTTTCATTTCAGCATCTTTACTTACAAAAACTGCTCCTTTGTCTGGAAATATTTTTGCATCAGCGGTTCTAATAAAAGGCACGCCATTGATATTCAAAGATTGTTTTTCGATATTATACAAAGCTTCAGAACCGCTGAAAGAAAGACCTTCTTGGCTTGGTTCCATCGATGAAAAAGTAGTAGTTTTTACATCACCTTTCATCGTAATTAATTTTTTATTGATGTCCCATTCAGCGCTGTTTATGGAAGTTTGATAAGCCGTATATGGGAAATATAAACTGGTAGAATCCTCTAATTTCAAATTCGTCGGTGTTTTGATATTAACCAAACCAGTTTGAATATTGAAATTGATATTCATTTTCTTCCCAAGTAGAGCAGGTTTTGCGGCACTCATTGTGTTACCAACAAATAAATCAGCTAATTCAGCAGTGAAAACACCTTTACCAAATTTGAAATTATTCGAGCTAATTTCAGAGTCTTGTCTTTTTACTTTTCCAAAACCAAACAAACCCGTTTGTCGAACCAAAAGTTTTCCTTCTAGTTTTGAACTACCAGCGTAAAAGTCGAAAGTATTTTTCTGAGTTTCAATCAACATACTATCAACTTTGGGTTGCCATTTCAATTTAAAATTATTGATAGCAACTTTGGTAAAATAAGCTTTGCCAACTTCACCTTCGTTGATAATCCCCGTTGTTCCGTTGGCTGTGACTGAATCGGCAGTAAATAAGGCTTCTTTTGCCTTAATTTGAGCCGTCAGGTGATTGATTTCTCCTTCGGTATGCAAACCTTTGCTATCCATCAATAAATTTGACGTAAACTTTACAAAAGTCTTGCTGTTGTATAAATTGTACTTTCCTTCAGGTACTTTATGGCTAAAGCCTAGAGTATTGTCGGGCATTGAAATCAATGTTTCCTTGAAAGGAGGGAAAATGCCATCAGAGTAAAAAGTACCGAAGAAATTAATGTCTTTCACATTCAAGCTATCAAAGTCGATACTTGGTACTTTGAAGTAAATCTTTTTGTTGTAAATGCCATCCAATCGCCAAGGATGGTCGAAGTAAGCAGTAACACCAGTCGGAACAACCAAACGAGGATAATTCAGCATTCTTTGGCGTCCAGATTTATTGTCAGGTTTATTGATATAAATTACACCAGCTTCATATTTCAAGTCTCCACCAATTTCAGTACGACCTTTTTTAGCCAATTCTTTTTGTGGAATAAAAGTAATAGAATCAATCTTGTCTAGTTTAACACTGAATTCATTGTAGTTAAAAGACAAATCTCTTCCTCTGAATCTGAAATTCCCTGTTTTAAGTTCTCCACTGATTCCAAAGTTTCGGTCTTTATTTACTTTGATAATGTTATCGTAAGGCGCCATGTAAACATTGAGCGAATCAGAAAGATAAAATTGCTTAACGCCTCTGATGATTAACTGATTGTTATTCAAATCTAAAGAAGCATTGGCGGTAGAATCTTTAGCACTAGAAGCATAAAAAGAAGGAATCAAGAAGTTGTCATAATCTTTTTTAGCTCCATAAACCGCCAAATAATGTAAGCCTTTTCTTGAAATTTTTAACCTTTCAACATCTGGGTCATAGTCGAAGTAACCCTTTTGCATCATTTCTAAAAAGACAGATTTTAAGGCACTCGCATCTTTTTGATATGCACGAGCAAGCTCACTTACTGTGGTTGATTGAAGATTATTCTTTTTTGTGAAATTAGAAACAACCAATAAAGGATTGAAACTGTAATTAGCAGAAATTTTCGCAAAACGTTCTGGATTGAAGTAATCGAAAGATTCGAATAAAGCTGGAACGATGTTCTT
Organism: Arcicella lustrica; assembly: GCF_034930985.1. Classification (NCBI taxonomy): domain Bacteria; kingdom Pseudomonadati; phylum Bacteroidota; class Cytophagia; order Cytophagales; family Flectobacillaceae; genus Arcicella; species Arcicella lustrica. The sequence continues at coordinate 167,337 of NZ_JAYGIM010000005.1, read as the reverse complement.
GGCAGTAACAATCATGAAATCCATTTTTTTATCTTTCAGATTCCAGCGCATTACGTCTGAAGTAATATCTAATTTATGATAGCTATCCGAATAAGATGATTCTCTAAAACCGCCGTCATCTACTTTGTTGAGGCGTAAATATTCTAATTGACGGTTATAATTCAGTTTTACGGACGGATGATAGAGGGAATCTTGACTAGCAAAATAACCTGTAAAAATAGCAGAAGGAGAAGTAATCAATGAATCACTAATATCAAAACGTTTACTAATTACTTTGAAAGCCGTTTTTCCATCTTTTTTGACTAAAATTGTAGCATATTTAGACTGAACCGAAGCACTTGATATTTTAGTGCCAACGATGGTGAAACCACCAGTATAGTCGATGTCTGAGCTGTTTTTTAAAGTAACATCATTTTGCAATGACATAAACCTTGGAAAAATAGCCAAACTATTCTTTACTCTTTTTCTACTCTGAAACTCAAAAATACCTTTTATAGGATTCGACAATTTTTGCGGATAATTAAGCGTGGCAATATCTGCCAAAAGTTTTGGGTTTCTAATGGCCATGCTGTAATTGTCTAAATTGACAAAGATTTCAGGCACTCCAACTGTTTCCCAAGAAAACTTTCCTCCATTTCCAATCAAATTTCCATCTTTAATATCCAAAAAAGCCTTTGTGTTTTGAACAATCGCAGAATCGTTGGCAGTAACGATTGCTAAATTAATATTATTGAATTCTATGCTTGGACCAGCATTGAGAAATTGAACGATTGGTTCTTCAGCTTGTGGTGCTGTAGCAGTGTTATTGTTTGATGGAAGTGGCGCATCCCATTCATCCCAAGCAGCTTTTTTGGGCGTTTCTGTTGCACTAGTTGGAGTATTTGTTTTTTCAGGTTTAAAAATTTCTGTTTTCTGTTCGTTGAATTTAAAATTTACAGCACCATTAAAAGCATATAATCGGTTGAAATTTGTGAAGTAAAGACTATTGTTTTTGAAAAATAGCCTACAAAGATCAATGAATCTGGTTGTGGTTTTTACATCCCCAGTTTCTACAGATTTTTGAAGTGTACTTAAATAGTTATCAAAACTAGACAGAGTAAGTACTCCGCTGTTCAACCCAAGATTAATTGCATCAAAAAAAGGAATGAATTGTGGCGATTTGTAGCCTTTTTTGAGCATAAAACTAGCAACTTTTGCGAGAGATGCTTTCTGTGTTTCAGCGATTTTACCAGCATTCCAGTTCTGGTCAAAATTCTGAGCAATTGCATTTGCTTGTGGGTTTCCAGAAGCCGCTAAGACGTTTTTTACATCCGCTAAAAATTCCTCAGGTTTCTCAGAAAGTTTAAGTCCTTGTGCTTGAGAAGACAAGTAAAATAAGATTATTCCAAAAGTTAAATAAAAGCGTTTTATAGTCATTATTGTAGGAGTTAGCTTCAAGAAATAAACGAAATCATGGAGTTTAGTATTTTAAACCAAACGAAGTATTCATGTTGAATGATTTGCTGAAAGAAATCTAAGGTACAAATATCATCATTTGAGATGATACAGAAGAAGGAGTAATGAAAAATAAGAGAAGTATGGACAAAAAAATAAACTCTTTAAATCAAGCAAAATGCTAATTTAAAGAGTTTATTTTTTAATGTACCGGGGACGGGAATCGAACCCGTACGAACTTGCGTTCACAGGATTTTAAGTCCTGTAATTTATGGTTTAATATGATGCTATATGTATTGGTATAGTCTATAAATTAGATAGTTATGAGTACATTAGATTATAAAATAATTTATAAAAACGAGATTTGTTTGGCAAATGTTTGGCAGTAATCTAGTATATTTGTTTATCAAACAGATAGGATATGGCATCAGTAAGCATCGTTCTTAGAAAAACTCCAAATAAAGAGGGTAAACATAACCTTTATTTAAGAATAATAAAGGACAGGAAGATTTCACAAACAAGCATCGGTCATAGCATTCTGCTAAAGGATTGGGACGGTGCAAAGCAAATTATTAAGAAGTCACACCCAAACTCCGCACGGCTAAATAATTTAATTGCAAAGAAGGTTGCTGAAGCTACTGATAAGCTTGTTGAGATGGAGGCTAACAATACCGATACTTCTGCCAAGGCAATTAAAAAAGCAGTTACAGCCTCCAAGGATAGGACATTCTTCAAGCAAGCAGAACTCTACCTTAATCAGCTAAAAGCTACTGGGAAATTCAATCAAAGATCAGCAGACGAGCCTAGAGTAAAAAAATTTAAAACATTTCTCAAAAATGAAGACATAAATTTTTCTGAAATTAGTCCTGGCCTATTGAAAAACTTTAAAGCATATTTGATTGGAACATTTGGTGTTAATGAGAGAACAGCTGTCAATCATTTAGTCGTAATCAGAACGATATATAATAGGGCTATTGCAGATGGGGTTACGGATAGAAAAAACTATCCATTCGGTAAAGGTAAGACCGTGATCAAGTTTCCAGATACTTTGAAAATTGGTTTAAACGCGGAAGAAGTTAAATTACTTGAAGAGTTGGATTTGCCACCTAGTGAAAACCATGCCCGAAATCTTTGGTTGGTTTCGTTCTATTTCGCTGGAATGCGTGTGTCCGATGTTTTGAGGCTTAAATGGTCTGACTTTCAAAATGATCGTCTTTACTATACTATGGGTAAGAATTTAAAAGCTGGATCGTTAAAGGTTCCGGATAAGGTGCTTGAAATCCTGAAACAATATCCGCAGGGTTCGAATGCTCACGATTTAGTCTTTTTTGATTTGGCTAAAATGCCTGACTTATCCAAATTGTATGAGGTTCAAAGCTATATAAAATCAAGAGTTCGAAGTTGTAATGACTATTTGAAGAATGTTGCAAACAAGATGGGGTTAACAAAAGCCTTGTCTATGCATATTGCGAGACACACCTTCGCACAGATATCAGCAGATCGTATTCCAGCGAACGTTCTTCAGAGGCTTTATCGTCATTCCGATATTAAAACCACTATGGGTTATCAAAGTAATTTTATTAACAAGACAGCTGATGATGCTCTAGAGTTGGTTATTGGGGTATAAGCTAGCGACAGTAATACCATTGATGAATAAATAAAAGCATCTAATTATCAACTCATTATGGCATATTATTTTTTCTTTTAAACATTTGTTTATAAATGTTTATTTTAATAGTATATAGTATTGGATATTTGTGATAAACTTACGTTACTTCTGTAATGTAAGTGAGGACAAAATTAATAATAAAATTAACGAAATAAATTGTTTATTTTCGTGAAAAGGCAAAACAATGAACCAAGCACTGCTCGCACGTTTATTCAAATCTATTGAAGGAAGTCGTGAAACGCCTTTAATTAAAGTTGCATTTAGCATTATTGAGGATGAAAGAAAGAAGGGACACCTTAGGCTAGCTGATAAGTTGAACACAATTTTATCCAGCAATATTGAGGAGGGTGGCAAATCTATGTTACCCCTTAGGCTTGTTAAGGATGGTCAATATAAGATTCCGGTCGACAGGAGATATCGCTTACCGTTAGCTACCCATGTTGAACATGAGTATTTGAGACATGAAATGGTACTAACGCCGGAAGTTGAAGAAAAGATACAACGAGTTGAAAAAGAATATTTTGCACGAGAACGATTAGCTCATTTTGGTCTTAAATTTAGAAAAAAGGTAATTTTATACGGATCTTCTGGCTGCGGTAAAACGATGGCCGCAGAAAGAATTGCTTGGGATTTAGGGCTACCATTTTATAAAGTACGGTTCGATTCAATCATATCATCATATCTAGGGGAATCAGCATCAAACCTTCAAGCTTTGTTCGAAAGTATTAAGGATTATCCGTGTGTTCTTTTACTAGATGAGTTTGATATAATTGGTAAGCAGAGGGATATGGCTTCAAATGACGTTGGAGAAATTCATCGGATTGTAAATATCTTGTTAGGATTGTTAGAAGAGTATGATGGACAAGGGATATTAATCGCCACTACAAACCTTGAAGGAAGCTTAGATAAAGCCTTATTTAGAAGATTTGATGATTTTATTGAATTACCGAAACCCGGAGAGAAAGAAATATTTGAAATTCTAAAAATTTCGTTATCAGCCTTAAAGACAACGAAAAAAGTTGATTTAAAAAGCTTTTCTAAGAAAATGCTCGGAATGTCGTATGCTATTGTTGTTAAAATAGCTAATGATGCTGCTAAAAAAGCCATAATTAACTCATTCAGCGAAATTTCGATGGATGATCTAAATAAAGCTTTTGAAGAGAATGAAAGTATCAATAGATAATTATGGAGCAATTTCTACAATGAAGATTTTATTAAAAAGAGTCCTATTATAAACATCACAGGATAAATATGGAGCAATTTCCACACCTAAACTTCATCGGAAAAGTTTCTGGAAGGCCGCGGCTTACGGGTGGCGGAGGAAGTCGAATATCGGATGAGAATAAAAGCAATCGGTCTGTCCACGCTGGTAAATTACAACGTTGGGTTACAAGTACAAAATCGGACTGGCACACTTCTCTCGATGACAGAAGTAATGACCTTGCAGCTATTGACACAGATATAGTTCCCATATTTATAAAATTTAATCCAGGTTTAATAGGTCCTGAATTTGATCTCGAAAGATTTGGAATTGAGATTATTTCAGAGGAAGAAGATGGGTTTATTATTGGGGCGTCGCTAGATAATTTTAGAACTCTCGAGGAAAAAATTAACGGTTTTATTAACTCAAGCCATGGAACGGCTCAAATAGCAGACTTTTGGTCAATATTTGACGGTGATCGCTCAGCTTGGCGACGCGATCGTATATTATCTGAACAACTTTTTTCTAAATGGGATGAGATTGTCGACACAACAACTTATAATCTCGAAGTATCAGTTGCATTCTCACGGTCAATAGGAAGCGAACCTGATCGATTAAAAAAGGGAGGGGAAAAACGATTAGAGGAGTATAGAAGAAAACAAGTAGAAAGGGATGAGCTTCTGCTCCAGCGCCAAAATCACTTTCAAGAGTTTATTGCTACCTACGGTCGTTTAATAAGCAGTATAGTTGAATTTGGCGATAGTTTTGGTTGTGAGGTGGCTATTAGTGGAATAGGATTAAAGGATTTAGTGACCAATTACCAGTTTGTGTTCGAAGTTAATGAAATCGAAGAGGTATCCGGAATTGAAGGTGGAACCGGTGAGAACAATGAAATAGATATTGAAATATTGCCTCCTAATGCATCCGCAGTAACGGTTGCCGTTATCGACAGTGGAATAATGGAGGGTAATAAATACATTTCTGCTGCGATTGACCCTACACGTTCACTATCATATTTAAAAAATGATGCTTCTAAAGCAGATTATGTCGCTGGTGGTGGGCATGGTACTAAGGTCGCAGGAGCTGTATTATTTCCGAAAGGAGTTTCACAAATTAATCAACCTTATCAATTACCGTGTTTCATTCGTAATGTACGGATTCTAAACGCCCTCAATCAACTGACGGACAAATATCCTGCGGAATTGATGCAACGAGTTGTCGCAGATAACGCTGATTGTAAAATTTTTAACTTGTCTGTTGGTTCGCGCGCTCCCTACAGGTTCAAGCATATGTCAACATGGGCAACCTCGATTGATAAGTTGATGCATGAAAATAATGTATTGTTTTTAATAGCAGCTGGTAATATCAGCAAGGATGATATTAGATACTACCTATCAAATGGTTTAATTTATCCAAACTATCTGGAAGAACCAGATTGTAGATTAAGCAATCCTGCACAGAGTAGTTTTGCTTTGTCTGTGGGATCAATAAATCATTCAACTTTTACTGACCACAACTGGACATCAATCGGTGACGTAGAGGAAGTATCAGCTTATTCCAGAATTGGAACCGGTATATGGGGACACATCAAACCTGATGTTGTAGAATATGGAGGTGGTATGGTTGAGTCTAATAACGGTATGAGACAAATAAACTATCATACTGAAACTTCAACGGAACTTATAAGATCTACTCTGCATGGTGGGACTGCACTCGGAAGAGATAGCGCTGGAACTTCATTTGCTACACCTAAGGTAGCACATATCGCATCGTTACTTTGGGAGCTGTATCCAGACGAAGGTGTTAATCTTATTCGAGCATTAATTGTGCAAGGTGCTAGATTACCTTCAGATCATTTTTTTAATCCTACGATCAATAGTATCCGCCATTTTGGTTACGGATTACCTTCTCTTGACAGGGTTACAAGAAATTCAGACCACCGGATCACGTTCTACAATACTGGAACTATTAAAGCGGAGGAAGCCAATCTTTTTTCCTTAAAGTTACCAGCTGAGTTACTGAATCCTGGTAATGAATTTGATATTCTTATAGAGGTAACACTTTCCTACACGGCTAACGTTAGAAGAACTAGACAAAAAACAAAATCATATTTGTCTACTTGGTTAGACTGGACATCATCAAAACTAGATGAAAAATTTGAAGTATTCACAGGGAGAACTTTGGTAGATCTAAACAATGATAGAGATAACGTCGTTGAAGATGACGATTCGGGGGAAGTAATTAAGTGGAAAATTCGTGAAAGAAGTGATTGGGGATCTGTTGATGGCCTTAATAGGAATAACAGTACAATTCAAAAGGATTGGGTTATTCTGAAATCATATGAATTGCCCGAGGAAATTGGTTTCTCTGTGAGAGGACACAAAGGTTGGGATAAAGATCACCGTCGAATACCATATGCTTTGACTGTATCAGTCGAAATTTTAGGAGCCAACATTCCGATTTATGAAAGTATACGATCTGAAAATCGAGTTGAGATCGAAGCTGAAAGTGAAACAGAAGTAGCTATAAATTAATCATGTTACCGTTTGACACTAAGAGTTTATATCTTATGAAGATCAATTTGTACCTAGTTAGATTTTAGTTGATATATTTAATATAACTGTAATGGATTAGCCTTATGACGATGAGAACTTATAGATATTTCCGTTGCCCTAATGGACATAATGGTGTTGAAAAGACTTCGGAGAATGACCAGCCTTACTCAACTTCTTGGGAAAACGTATCTACAACAGGTTTGACTGATCTAGGAAAGGACAAGCAGGGTTTTGACAACTATGGATGCACTGTTTGCGGATTGGAGATGATATTGATACCCCCAACCTCTTAAATATATCTGCTGAGATCCGTGACAATTCACGGACGAGCCTCTTTAAGATGATTATATTAAATAGCTCGTTGGCAATCGGTACAAGGTCAGAACCGGTCTCTTATGTAGGATGTTAATTAAACAGGCTGGGCATCTGCAACGGAATTTCATTTATATCTTTAATCAAACTTGTCATGAATATAATTGTCAGTTTTAGCAAAATCAAATGGGCATGCCCTCGATTTCATCATTATTGCAATAAGCTAATATTTATTAATAAATTCGAATTCCCTATTTAGAAGTTCTTTAGGATGCACATCTAGAGCTTTTGCATACTCCAAAAATGTAGTGAAAAAATAATCTTTCTTTCCATTTTCAATGTTGCTGATGTTACTTTTTGTTAAGTCACATCTTGCCGCAAGCTCATCTTGACTTAAACCAGCAAGTAACCTTAGGTCTTTAAGGTGACGGCCAACTTCTTGGAGTCTTATCAGGTCTCGTTCCTCTTTCATTCCTTTTTTTTGTAAAAAAAGAGGTTTTCAAAAATTTATTTGTTATAAGATCTTATAACAAACTCTCAAAATTTATATATTTGTGTAATTAATTTTAATTAGGAGATGCTCAATTGAACATGTCCATTGTAATTAGAAATACTAGAAACTCAAAAAACTTTTTGTATGGCAGCTATCAGCACAAATGACATTCTTTTCGATGATTTTTTATTTTTAAGCAATTTGATAGGGCCTAATGAATTGACCTTTTCATTACGTAATACGGATTGCGATTGTATAGGATATATTTTAACTTCCGACCAAGATGAACTTGATACCAATCAAATCGCCAGATCTACTGATAAGGCCAATTGAAGCTGGATATTTTTATGCAGTAAATTGTTCTTATCCGAATTCAATGCGGATTCTGAATAATACTCAATACCATATCCTTTCGGCAATTGATGGGCAGAGTAGTATTTCCAAGCTTTGTGATAAACTCTCAATTCAAGCTGATGTCTTAGATAGATTCCTCGGCATCCTTTCTAAAACAGAGATCATCCGGTTTGACAATGATTTCAGTAAACCTCAGAAGCCTCAGAGCCCAAAGTCACTCAATTTCTGGATACATACAACCAATAAATGTAATCTCACTTGTAGTTATTGCTATATTTCGACGTTGAATACTACCAATGGAATGCTTGACACTACAAAGAAGCAATTACTGCACAAGTTGGTTGTAACAGTTAAAAAAAGAAAAATAACTAAGGTGAAATTCAGGTTAGCAGGAGGAGAACCTATGAGCCAATTCAAATCTTGGAAAGCATTTATACCTATTGCGAAAGCATTGGTAAAAGATCTAGGATGTGAACTAGACTTTTCATTTATTACAAACCTAACCATTTTAACAGACGAAATTCTGGATTTCTCGCGGGAATATAATATTAGCTACGGCGTATCTCTGGACGGCATAGAAAATTATAATGATTCTAACAGAAAATACAGATCTGGAGCTGGAACCTATAAGATCATTGATAACAATCTTAAAAACCTTTTATCTAACAGTATCAGGGTATCAACTAGCACTGTCATAAACAATAACAATCTGGAAGGGTTGCCTGATCTGACCCGCTATTTGATTGATTTGAACGTCCCGTTTCGGTATTCGATTGTAAAGGGACAGGACATTAATGCAGAACTGTTGGAAAAATATCTGACGGAATCCTACGTGATTATGAAAGAGGCAATCCAGTCTGGGTGGAGCTTTTCAAACCGTCATCAGTTTTGCGATCTGAAGCCAAATGAGTTGGGCTTTCAGACCTGTGCTTCAGGCTTTTCGGGAGGTGCTATCTATGTTGACGGCACACTGAACTATTGCCACGTCAACTTCGGAGATCAGTCACAACTCTCTACTACGATCTTCAATGAGGACATGGATCTGGTAGATATGATCGAGCAGGGCAATCACCTTGAAGAGATGAAATCAAAGGATTGTGGATTATGTAAGTACAAGTCTATTTGTACCAGTGGGTGTCCGGTATACCGGATTGATGGCAAAGATCCACAATGCAGTATTTATCATAAGTTTATCCCATTGATATATGAACTACACGCATGGGAACGATTGAAATTACTGCAAGATTATGGGATTGTATAACTTGGGAAATGCGGACGTGCATTTCCCTTTAACGCTTTGGAACATGGTGGATACTCATGTGGGCTATCACAATTTCATTGTTAGCACTTCTTGCAACCTTTTATCAGGCTTATCTGCAACGCACCCACAATAGGAAAAGTGTTCGGCCATTGATCCAAATAGACCTCGGGGATCACGGAAAGAAAATTTATGTCTACATTCGAAATAATGGTTTGGGGCCGATGATTATCGACAAGCTCACCTTTATCAAGAATGGAAAATCTTACGCTTACATTAAAGATTGTCTTGATATGCCTTCAACATCCTATATGCATGTTTTAGTCAATGATGTAGCTAGGAGGGTGGTACTGCCTAATGCGTACTTCGTCGTTTTTGAAAGAGGATTTGAGTATCATGTAAAGGATACAGAAATTGATTTGGTGAGAAAACAATTATCCCGTATAACACTCAAAGTTAATTATAGTGATATCTATGATAACAAGTTCTCGTTCGAGAGAGATTTTAATTGGTTTACTAGACATTTGATTACTAATAGCAGTTCCTAATGGCATGATATAGTATTTTAGTTTTTACATAACGGCTCAATGTTCTAAACTAAACTTAGATAAATTACCCAATCGAGGAGCCAAAACTTCCATATTTATCTAACTTTCTGTATTTTTAAATTATCCATTTGATTTTTAGAAATAAAATATTCAACAATTAGTTGTTGATTTCGTTGTTTTTTTTTCAATTAGACATGGTCAGCATTTCAATTTGAGAGACAAAAATGCGTTCCCATCATCTTGTTCAGCCAGGTTCGTACAATTTATGTTTAATAGACATATTTTTCCATTAATATAAACAATATCTAGTACTAAACTCATCCTCAGTTCGGGTCCTGGGATGCAGTTATTCTGATAGCTAAATATTTGAAAATTAGCTTATAATGTAATTATCGGAATTACTTGTGCCTGAATAGTGCAAGTAATTCTTTTTATATTATATTTGAGAAATTTGTAATTATGACTGATTTATTCGACTCCTCCAAGAACAAAATATTTATTGGTAACACTGACAAACTTCCGGAATGGTCAGGTGAAAATTCAAAACCCATAGATAAAATTAAATTATTACTTAAAAATTACCTCGAGTTAGATAACGTGAGTTTTCTATTTGGATCAGGTACTTCGATCCATTTAGGAGCAGTAAGTATTCGCAATTTTCCAGTAGAAGTTGAACAATATATCCAAGTTGCAGATAATGAAGACGACTTCAAAGGTGTCTATACTGAATTCTTGACAACCATAGAGGAATTGCAAGCTAAATGGACTGCTACTGAAAAGGCGAAATTGGGAGAAGGCGAGACAAAATTTGTTAATGACAATAAATGGTCATTTAGTATTGATGGTAATGTTATCAGAGATGGATCTTCAGGTGAAATTGCTATCGAATTCGAAAAAGTACTAAACTATCTATTAGCAAAAGATTATGTGCTTGATGCTAATACATCGGTAGCCAGAACAGATCATATAAAGCAACTCATCTTGATAATAAAAAAAGGACTTTTTTCAGTTTGCGATGTCAATAATAGAGACATTCCAAAATGGTTGATTAAAAATAAAATGAATAGTGCGTATCCTATTCAAAACGGGCATGCAAAATTGTTACAGAACGAGCACAAGTATATTTTTCATGAAAAATTTCTTAAATCACTGCTTCAAAGACCATTAAATCTAAGACGCGCAAATATTTTTACACTTAATTATGATCTTGCATTTGAATACGCGTTTGACCGATTGGGAGTACACTATATTGACGGTTTTTCAGGATTTCATAAGCGATTTTTTAAACCAGAAACGTTTGAATATGATATTTTTTATCCTGGTTCAACAACATCAGGCAAAGTACAACGAATTGAAAAAGTTGTCCGCTACTTCAAACTCCATGGATCTTTGTCTTGGGTAAATTCAGATAAAATTGATTCAAATAATCTGTATGGGATTGAAGAGATGCCGCTCGCATTAATTGAGTCTCTTGAAAAGAAAGGAGAGATCATTGTATATCCCGCAGCAGTAAAAAAATCTTATACACTGGATCTACCATATTCAGAATTATTTAGACAATTTTCCGCTACCATAACCCAGTCACAATCAGTGCTGGTAACTGTAGGTTATGCATTTGCAGATGAGCACTTCAACGATATCATTTTTCAGGCACTCTCGAACCCAACTTTTACATTAATAATAGTTGACTTCTATGGAACGGAGAATAATCACCATATTGAGAGAATCAAAAATTTGAATGATGCTCGGATTATAATTCTACAAGGAGATTTCTTTGGTGATTTTCTAACGCTTGCTGATACGTTGATGCCTGATTCTAATTCTTTTGATAGCTGTGATAGGGTTGCTGATACGCTGAATAAATATTTTAACTCAGATATGAAAGATTAGTAACTATGGATGAGAAAAGCATTGGACGCGTACTCGCAGTTGATAGTTTTCGTGTATCTATCAAGCTGGATGAAGATTTGAAAAGTCTTTATAAGAGTGGATATGAGGATATCTATGAAGTAGCTAGAATTAATTCTTACGTTATAATTCCAATAGGCCCGGATAAGATTGTAGCCATGGTAACCAGGGTTAGGGCGATTGATGAGACTGAGTTAGGCAGTGATAAAGATGCGATTTTCCTAACGAAGTCGGCAAGATATTTAGTTGCGACTATGATAGGTACAATTCGTGATGATGGTAAATATTTACAAGGTGTTTATAACTATCCCATATTGGACAATCCGGTATGCTACGTTACTAAAAAAGATTTAGACAACATTTTTGACCAAAAGCCTAAAGATAAGATCGATTTTTCTGAAGATTACTACTTACCGGTTGGTACATCGCCAGCATTTACTGATTACCGTATCAAAATAAATCCCGATAAATTTTTTGGTAAGCACGCTGCCATCCTTGGAAATACTGGATCAGGTAAATCATGTACTGTTGCTTCTATCCTGCAGAGCTTGTTTGATTTTGATTATAATGGTAGCAAGATCAAAAATGCACACATTGTTATTTTTGATACAAATGGTGAATACAAAGCAGCATTTCAAGGTACCGATGAGGCACCTTATAAAAATTTTGGATTAGTCAATCCTTTTAATATCGACAAAGATGGCCTAAAAGTTCCATTTTGGTTTATGAATTTTGCTGACATGGAGTACCTATTTGAGCCTACTTCTGGAACTCAAGCACCAATCTTAAAACGGGCTATTGGATTAGCCAAAAGCCAATTAGCGGCTAATACTAACAAAACAATTCCTCAAGCATATATTTCAAAGCTAGATTCAGTTATTACAGATTGTAATAAAAATGATTTTAATATTAAAAATTTTATTTTCTCGGATCTTGATTTATTCATTGATGAATTAGCTACTATTGAGATTGATTTTGATCAAAGTCAGATCATAGCATCTTTAAAAGCACTCCAAGGTGAAAAAGTAAAACTTTCAAAACCAGCTCAATACGTAAATGGTAATGTGAGCACCAAGGTTCTTGCAACAGTTAGCAAAGATATTTCAGAACAGATGTTGCTTTATAATGTTTCTCTTAGAAATGTAGAAATTTCGCAAGAGCGTAATATCGACTTACCAGTTTATTTTAATTTTAAGGAACTGCTAGAAAGATTTTTCGATGAAGCAATTGAAGAAAACGAGAGTTCAGGAAATCGTCTTAGAGAATTCGTCTCTACATTAAGATTGCGGTTACAGTCATATCTTACAGATGAGAGAATTTCACAACCATTGCTTCTTAACCAAAGTACAGTGGTATCGATAGCATTGGCTAAATTTATTTCTTTTGTTTTGGGAGATTTCTGTAAGGTTTATCAAAATGACCAAACAGATACATTTTCGTCTTATTACAAAGATCAACTTGAAAAAACAGGACAAGAAAAGCTTACACCGGACATCAACAGTCAAGTGACAATAGTTGATATGTCTCTTTTACCTTACGAAATACTAGAAACTATAACGGGTATTATTGGAAGACTAATTTTGGAATTTGTTTCTAGGTTTTCTGAAGTTGAGCGTGGAAAATTCCCTGTTTGTATAGTGCTTGAAGAAGCACAAAACTATATCCCGGAAAAAAATAGAGGAGACAAAGAATCTATAGCTAAAAAAGTATTTGAACGTATCGCTAGGGAAGGAAGAAAATATGGCATTTCTCTTCTAATTTCAAGTCAAAGACCGTCAGAACTGTCTAAGACGGTTTTATCACAATGCAACTCGTTTATTATTCATCGTCTTCAAAATCCAGAAGACCAGAAATATGTGCGGCAACTAGTATCCGCTGCTAATGAAGATATCTTACAACAATTACCAATCTTACCACAGCAGCATGTTGTTATTATGGGGGATGCTGTTCGTACGCCAGTACAGGCCAGAATGAATACAGCTAATCCAAGACCAAACAGTAACAATCCGGAATTTATTAAAAACTGGACCGCAGATAAACCTGCCAATTTTCCTGATTATCAAGGGATTACTGAAGCCTGGGAAAATGGAAATAAATACCTTGCTAGAGAATAGGATCTATCTCAAAACTATCCGTATTGATATGAATCAAAATATCATTTTAGTAGCAATATGCTAAGAATTCATAGTAATAAATAATGATAACAAGCTCAATTCCAAATACTTGGTCGGATTTACAAGATAAAGTGTCCGATATTTTGACACAATGCGGTTTTAGTGTTGAAACCGAGAAGACAGTTCAGACTGTTAGAGGGAGTGTGGAACTGGATGTGTATGCAATTGAAACAATTAAAGGCAGAAAATACTCTATCATTTGCGAGTGTAAGTATTGGAAGTCACGTATCCCACAAAATGTAATTCATGCCTTTAGGTCAGTGGTTGGTGATCTGGGTGCTAACGTAGGCTATGTCATCTCATTAAATGGCTTTCAGAAGGGGGCTTTCAACGTTTCTGAACTAACAAATATTGAACTAGTGACATGGGAAGAATTTCAAACATTCTTTTTTGAGACATGGTATGATGTGTATTTCTCAAAGGAAATGGCAAGTAGGTTGAATCCTCTATTAACTTATAGTGAACCTATTTTACCAGCATGGTTTGACAAGATGTCTAGAGAAGATAAAGAAATATATTATTCTCTTAAAGATAAATATGATGTTCTCGGTCACATCGTAATGAATTACACCCATTATGGAAGAATGCTAGGTAATAAGCCAATTCCACTGTTACCTGTAATAAATATTCTATCTCAGGAGCTTGAAGATCAAGAGCATATTGCACGGCGCGTTCCAGAAAATATATTAACAGAAACAGGCTACTTAGAATTTTTACACCTGGTAGAGAAATTTGGTGCGGTTGCCATTTCTGAGTTTAGAGTTTTACGAGATAAGTACATCAATACTGATTATAGGGATAATGATGAATGAAACGTTTTCCTCATTAGTTTGAACTTTGCCTTCTGTTCACCAGATTCTTAGAAAAGAATTTGGTGAACATTTTATCATATACACTATCGTGAACACGATAGTGTATAAATTCCATAATGTCAAATAATTGGAATTATTGCATATTACGTAGAATTTGCTATCTATAACTCATAGATACCTAATAATTGAGTTAAAAGTAATAGTTTTATAACTCATTTTGTGTTATTATTTGAGCTATAAAAGGAGATTTTATAGTTCATGGAATGGAACTGGCAGCAAGAAGATTGGCCTAATTTTAAGTTCGATGCTTTGGCATTGGAGAATCTTGAGGCAGATTTTCAAAAGAATTCCGGCTACTTGCAAGGTACTATCAGACACATTGCCGAGGACGATAAAAATCGTTTGACCATTGAGCTAATAAGCGAGGAGGCATTGCGAACCTCCGAGATTGAAGGTGAACGCCTAAGCCGTGACAGTATCCAATCGTCTATTCGTCGGAATTTCGGTTTGGCAACTGATAACACACGCGTTCCGCCAGCAGAGCAGGGCATTGCCGAACTGATAACAGATGTATATCAACATTTTTCAGACACACTGACGCATGAGACACTATTCAAATGGCATGGCATGTTAATGTCAGGAAACTCGAAGATAAAGGAAATCGGCAAGTACAGAACTGATCCAGAACCGATGCAAGTCGTATCCGGACCGTTGCAAAAGCCTATTATTCATTTCGAAGCGCCGCCTTCAGATAAGATGCCAAAAGAGATGTCAGCTTTCATCAGTTGGTTTAATGAAACGGCACCAGGTAGCAGTAATGCACTACCTGCTTTAACACGTGCAGGAATAGCTCATCTTTATTTCGTTTGCATTCACCCATTTGAGGATGGAAATGGACGTATCGGTCGTGCTATTGCTGAAAAAGCGCTGGCTCAATCCTTAGGACAACCGACATTAATTGCGCTTTCTCGTACAATCCAAGCGCATAAAAAGGATTATTACAACGCATTAGAGTGGAATAATAAAAACAGTCAGATTTCTTCATGGCTACTTTATTTTGGTGAGACAATTTTAAAGGCCCAAACTTATACGCAGGAACTTGTCGACTTTATTATCAAGAAATCTAAGTTTTATGAAAGAATCACCGGATCTTTAAACGAGCGGCAAAGTAAAGCACTAGCCAGAATGCTGAGAGATGGGCCAGGTAGTTTCACTGAGGGACTTACAGCACAGAAGTATATCAATTTAACCAGCACATCTCGTGCGACAGCGACAAGAGATTTGCAGGAACTGGTGGATATGGGCGTGCTGCATAAGACGGGGAAATTAAAAAACACACGTTATCGTTTAAACTTGGAGTAAGACACTGTACATCGTTGTTAGTTAGTTTTTGATTGAAAATAATGTTCACATGATGTAATATTTTAATCTCACTATACTGAGTTTATCAGTATATCGGGGACTATTTGGGGACCAAAGCAGAAAAGTGAATTGCAGAAAATTAAGATACTCAAAGATGTAATTGGTCGTTTTAGCATCCTGCTCGAGGAGCCATTTCCCCCTTTTACTGACATTGTTTGTTCTTAAGTTTCTTTGAAAAACATAGTTTTTCAGGCGTTTCATCGTACTCTTTTGTTTCCCCAACATGACCAATTCCTCTCGACATTAATCAATTCTGGGGGACTATTTGGGGGACAAAAATAAATTAACATAATACTTGTCCCCCAAATTCTTAACAACTGTAAGAATGGAAAGGGTGGCTCAACATGTTTTTGACGGACACACAATGCAAGGCAGCAAAGCCAAAGGAAAAAACATACAAGCTTTCAGACAGTGAAGGGTTATATCTAGAAGTACTTCCAACCGGCGGAAAATACTGGCGCTTAAAATATCGATTGCATGGAAAGGAAAAGCGTCTTGGCTTAGGCGTTTATCCCAAGATTTCTCTATTAAAAGCCAGAGAAGAAAAACAACGGATTAGAAATGAGCTTAGTACAGGAATTGACCCACTCCTTCAAAAGGCTTTGAAAAAACAAGAAGCTGCTTTTGAAAGTGCTACAACGTTCAAAGAGGTTGCAAAAGAATGGCATAGTAAAGGAGTAGAGACTTGGGACCCACGCTATGCAAAGACTATCATGCATCGATTGGAAAAGTACACTTTCGATGAGTTTGGCCATTATCCACTCAATATATTGAAGCCTATAACTATTCTGCTGTGCTTACAAAAAGTAGAACAAACTGCACCTGAAATGGCCCGACGTGTAAAGCAGTTAGTTAGTCATATTTTAAGGTACGCAATTGTGACCGAACGCATTGACCGCGATTTGACTATCGGCCTCGAAACAGCCTTAAAAAAATATAAAAAGGGACATTTTGCATCCATCGATATTGAAGAATTACCTAAATTATTGGTAGCTCTACATAATCACAAAACTCGTCTCTATCGACAAACTTATCTGGCAATACGAATTATGCTGTTGACATTCGTTCGAACGTCCGAGCTCATCGAGGCCAGATGGGATGAAATTGATTTTGAGAGTGCACTTTGGATTATCCCAGCGGAACGTATGAAAATGAGAAGCCCTCATCTTGTTCCGCTGTCATTTCAAGTAATTGCAATACTGAAAGAATTGAGAGAGCTTAATAAACATCGTGAGCATCTCTTCCCAAGCCTGCCAAGACCTCGAAAACCAATGAGTAAGGGAACAATTTTAATGGCGTTAAAACGAATGGGTTTTAGCAACCGCATGACTGGTCATGGGTTTAGAGCACTTGCACTTGGCATATTAAAGGAAAAACTTGGGTATAATCATGAAATCGCTGATCGGCAATTAGCCCATATACCCCAAAAAAGTACTGATAGAGCTTACGACAGGGCTCATTTTTTATCCAAGAGGGTAGAAATGATGCAAAATTACGCGAATTATCTTGATGGAGTATCCCAACAAGCGATACTGGAATTCGTATTTTAAGGGATGTTTTTCAGTTATGTATTTGTGTTCAATTAATATTGATCAATTGGTAACAGGTGTAATTTGAAAAAAAAATCCTAATTCGTTTAATATAGCTTATCCTTCATTAATCAATCATGGATTGAGTTGACAAATTGTGGTCGAATGATTTATTCCCAAAGCTCTATTAAAGATTTAGCAGATAAATCTTTGAATGTTTTGTTGAGCGAGGAATAAATATGAACAATAAGCTATCAACTAATGATGATCTTGTAGACCGAAAAAGAGCTGCCAAATATCTCGGTATCTCACCCGAAACCCTTGCTGTCTGGAAATGTACTAAGCGATACGAGCTTGACTGCATCAAAATCGGACGCTCGGTCCGATATCGGATGTCTGATTTGAAAAAGTTTGTCGATGAACGCCTGACATCATAAAAGGATCGAAAAGCGAATTGTGCTGAGCACTTTTGCTTTCCTCGATATTTCAAAATATTTTGTATTGTGGAGAACGCCATGAACATTGATCATGCGAAGTCTATATCTATGCTCGAAATTCTGGAGAAACTTGATATCAAGCCGCATAAAGTGACAGAAAGCAAAGTACTTTATTCGTCACCGTTGCGAAAAGAAAAAACACCTAGCTTCTACGTCTATCGTAAAACCAATAGTTGGTACGATTATGGAGAAGGGGCTGGTGGTGACCTAATTGCCTTTGCAAGCCATTATTTAAGATCTTGCAATGAAGCGGACACCATGCAGGATGCACTGCGTTGGATCAAGAACATGGCAGGTGATAATTACACTATACATTCCTTGCTTATAGATGTAGACAAGCACGTTGAAGAACAGCCAGGTTTAATTTTAAAATCGAAGAAAACCATTCAGCATAGGGCATTAGTTCTATATCTTGAAAAACGTGGGATAGGATTAAAATTAGCCCAAAAACACTTGAAAGAAGTTCAAGTTCAAAACAAAGAAACCAAGAAGAATATCTTCGCTCTTGGATTTGCAAATGAAGACGGCGGATACGAAATCCGTAACCCTTTTTTCAAAGGTTCACTTAAACCAAAAGGTATCACATTTATTCGTGGAAAGAAGCCGAAGCCGGATGGCATCCATTTGTTTGAAGGCTTCATGGATTATCTTTCCGCTATCCATGACTTAGATGGACAATCATTTGAAGAAGATACAATCGTTCTTAATTCTGTTTCCTGTATCAAACAAGCTTTCGCATACATCCACAATTACGGTTACAAGACCGCTTACACATGGATGGATAATGATAATACCGGACGAAAAGCCGACATCATCTTAGGCGAGTTCTTTAAAACAGAAGATGACATACGCTATATCAAAATGAACAGAATGTATGCGCCACACAAAGATGTTAATGCGTGGCACATGCACAAACACAATCTAACCTTGTAGGAGAATAATATGTCACATGATCTAAAATCTCTGTTTCAGGTGTCAGAAATTGAAATCATCTATAAGAACAAAACGCCTTACCATGATCGGTTAAAAATAGATGCACCCTGGGTGGCTTATGATGTTCTACATAGCACTTGGGATGCCGGAAAGATCGAACTTCTGGAGCAATTTAAAATCATGTTACTGGATCATAGGTGTAACTGCTTAGGCATCTCTGAAGTTGGTTCAGGGGGTATGTCCGGTGTCATAATTGATACAAAAATTGTGTTTGCTACCGCCTTACAAGCAAAAGCAAACCGCCTGATTTTAGCTCATAATCATCCCAGTGGTGTATTAGAGCCTAGTGATGCCGATATCTTAATGACAAGACGTATGGTTAAGGCTGGGCAAATTCTGGATTTACCGGTTGTCGATCACCTTATAGTTACACCACATGGTTATTATTCTTTTTCCGAAAACGGACATATTACGGGTTGGGAAAAAGGGCATAGGCTGCAAACGCCGTTGCCCTGATAGGCCATTCACTATCTGCGATCACGATTCTTCACTGAAGTTAAACTGGGGAGTAAGTCAAGTATAATTGCTGATATCTGTGAAATCTTGAGAATTAAAAACAAAGTTAAGATTTGTTATAACTTCCCAACACACATAATTATAAATCCTTGTTTAATAAGGTTGAGGATGTAGCAAGTTAACATTCCGATCAACCTCTAAGCCAAGAAAGAATTATTCCTGTTTTGTTTCATATTCCTGTTTTGTTTTCTATATTAAATGTTATTACTAAACATCCACAATATCGGTTATTGAACTTACAAAAAAGTATGTTAAATCAGTCACAAAAAATTGATGGTATCATTGAAATGATAGCAAGTTGGATCACTTCTATAAGTTTTCAAAATTCGATAGGGCGGTATAATATTAATACTGATTCTGAAGATTTTTGTATTCCTCTTTTGAATCTGCTTTATGATCTTGATTTAAAAAACCAGAACAACTCAAAATTTAACTTTCCGGGTATCGATGTCGCGGATGATATAAAATCTAAGATTGCATTTCAAATCACCTCTCGCTTAGATTCAGCTAAAATCATTAAAACTGTACGGCTTTTTTCAGAGCACAAACTAAGGAACACTTATTCATCGGGAGTTAAAGTAGTAGTCTTGAATTCAAAGGGCAAAGTGAAATTTGGCATTAAGTCTTTGCAATTGTTAAAGCAATTTCAGTTCGATCCTGAAAACGACATTATTTATCCTGAAACGCTAATCAGAGAAATAAAAAACCTTTATGTAACGGATCAGGAAAGGTTTAAAAAAATTGACCTACTATTAACTCGAGAGTTATCCGGAATTGCCACTAGCTTTGGTTATAAAAATGATTTACCTGACGATGATACAAGAGTCATTAAGCGACGACGACAATTTGTGGGATTGATACCTCAGCACAAAGACGAGTTTCAGGGAAGGGATGTTGAACTTAAGTCTATAAGAAATCTTTTATGCGAAAGTAAAAGTGCTGTGATCATTAATGGATTGCCTGGGATTGGTAAATCTGCATTAGCGAAGATGTTCATACGGATAAACAGAGATAATTATGATAAAATTATTTGGATCGATATCAGAAAGAATGAAAATGAAGATAATCTCATTAAACGAGAAGAAGCATTTTTCACAGCCTTTCACCACTTAGAGGTGCATCTAAAAATTGACTTCTCATGTGTTAAAAACAGCCGGGAAAAATTTGAACTGATTATTAACGAACTTAATAATTACGAAGGCGAGAATTTACTTGTAATTGATAATATAGGTAAAGAATTTTCAACAATAATAGAGATTATGCCTGGTCCACCAAACTGGCACATTCTTGGAACGTCCCAATTGCCAATCAATGGGTTAGATAATTATTTATTATTTGACTTAGATCAATCGGCCAGCATTGCATTATTTCAAAAGTGGTATAAAAACCATCAAGACGAGTTAGAACTGCTTGATCTTTTTAAAGAAATTGGACGGCACCCTTTAATGATTGAACTCGTGGCAAAAACATTGCTTACTGTTAAACCAGTTGTAACAGTAAGAGATTTTATAGACCGCCTGAAGACAAAAAAACTAAATGATCCTTCGCTACAAAAAAGCATTTTTACAAGTCATATTAAAGGAGAAAGTCAGTTATATCATCACCTAATGATCACATTTGATTTAACTGAGGTTACCTATGAGGATGCCATTATACTGAGAAAATGGGCTTATTTATTGCCCGATAGCTATCAAATCGATGAATTAGCCGAATCAATGAATGATGCGGTATCAACCAATCAAAATTTTAATAGCCAGTTGAATTCTCTTTTAGGAAAAGCATGGTTAAACTACGAAGATGGTACATTTACTATGCATCCCTTATTGCAAAAAATTATTTTTTATAAACTTTCTCCCACCCTTTCTGACGCTGTTAGTATTATAAAGTATATCACAGAAAAGTTATCAGAGTTAAAATACGAAGTAACTAGTAAGTATTTGCCTAAGGCTGAATTTCTTATATCAAACTTAGTGGGCGAAGAAAAAATAACGACATCGGTAGGTTATTTGTTTTATTCAATGGCCTCAGCTTATGAATGGATGGTCCAAAATGAGCAAGCACTTGAAGCTTATAAAGAAGCACTCCGTATTTATAAAGAAATCACAATTGAATATGACAACGAACCAACTTTTAGAAGGATTGTTGCCCAAATACTTTTAAATTTAGGTTGTCTTTATAAAAATATGGACGCATTTGCCGACTCGGAAACCTGTTTTAAAGAAGCAATAGTTATCAGTACCGAATTAACTAAACTTGCTCCCTCTGTATATGCTGAGCAATTAGCTAGGATTTATAATAGGTACGCCGATCTTTTTGCGAACAAAGAGGATTATAAAACATCAAAATCGTACTTTAAAAAAGCAATTAAAACAATTGGTCTTCTTAACCAAGATGCTGTTGACGTTGTAGAATTCAAGCTTAATACTATGAATAGCTTAGCAATTGTATATTTAAAAGAACGTAATTTTACAAAAGCAGATGAGATTGCTTGGGAAGTTACAATAGGTTATTTGGGTTTGGCGGTAAAAGACCGGGGATTTCTCGTTCACGTTGCCATGGTAATGAATAATCATGGATCAATTTTTATGGACGCCAATCTTTTGGAGGAAGCAGAAAGCTATTTCTTTAAAAGTATTAATTATCTTCGAAATGTTACAACAAATAAGCCCGAAGACTACGATATTAAAATGGCTCAAATAGTTATCAACTTGGCAAAGCTACATGATAAGATGGGTAAAATTGATTACAGTAACAAGAGTTATAAATACGCGTTGGAGCTTTTTATGGAGCATTTAGATGATGCGAGTGCTTTATGGAAAGTGTGTTTTGAGTTAGCTATAAAATTGGCAAGGAGACTTATTAATGATCAAACTTTGGTAACAGCCTTTTTAGCTCAGGCGAGTATGTTTACAATGTATTGCCCCGAAATGGATTTAAAAGGAGAATGTTTTTTAGAAATTGAGGAGATTTTAGCATTGGCAGGCATTGATTCGGAAACTTTCTATAAAATACCTATATCAAAAATCTTTAAATCTGACGAAATTGATGAAGACAAATAATAATAATTTTATAATAGGTCTTAAAATCAACAAACAACCTCGCTTAAAAACCAATAATCTAACCTTTTTCCTCGCTTGTTAATCCACATCTAATATGCTGAACTACTATAACCATGGTTTTCTAATCCACAAATCAAATTTCTCAATTATTTGTTAGAGAAAGCATTAGTGTTTTACAAACAATATCGTAAGTTACTTTCGTTTTACATGTTGGTTTTGGCGATCCGTCAAAACACAACAATAGCTAAAATGTTTTTCTGATAAGGTTCTGTTGTCAAAGGTGAGAAGGGCATACAGATCGTTTAAGCTGACAAAATGGTCAAGCAACAGGAAGAAAAGAATAGTGATACCCAAATCAAACAAACCCCGTTTCTGAAATCTGAAAACCTATAGAGTGTTCAATGCATTCCAAATCATTTTCATGATGCTCCCAAACCATTAATCAAAGAACTAAAGCAGTAGAATGCTGATCTGGAAGAGTTCTTGCTCATATCAAAGCGGATATGTTTACAGGTCTTGAAGCGTCATATAGGCCGTCAGCAGACTGTATTAAAATGCCGATTTTGACAGTTTTAACCTATGTTCGAGGCACAATATGCTGGACATATCCAGCATTGGTTGAAAGCTTCGAATAAAGACGATCGATTTGTTTTTTCCGTTGTCTCGCAGTCACAATAAGTTACAGAGTATGTGAAGGCTGTACAACCGAGCACATTAGATTATTGGGGCCATAACCAACTACGAAATGGCTTCAGACTTTGGAGTACTGACGATGATTTTAGCATTGTCAGCTTTATTCTCAACCAATCATAAGAGGGAAAATAACATGACAACACCAACTGAAAATAAAACGAAACAGCTAATCCATACCATCTACTTTTACAAAAAAAGACGGAATTGAAAAACCAGAGTAGATCAAAGTCGGTGCAGGTTGGGAGTATGCTGACGGAAAAGGCATTGGCTTGTTAGTGAACAGCTTGGGACATGAAGTCCCATTGGTTATGCTATATTAATGAATAAAAGTATCTAATTCATTTAAGGTTCTAATTCGCATTGGCAATTCATTAGGAACTGTCTGAAGTCCATCAAAATATTTCCAAATTCTGACATCTATTTTTTCATCAAAATTCGTAAAAATAGCCGGCTTAAAGCCATCTTTGGACTGCGGAGCTCTCTGCAAAATAATAGGGCCAAAATAAATTTTGCTACTTGCATTGAGATAATAGCCCAAAGCGACCTCACCAACTGTAAGCTCTTCCATATCTATATCAAAAATAAGACGTAGCTCTCTTTCTTTTGTATTTTCAGTTCGAGCATTAAGAATGAGATGTTTTCCGTCCTTTACAAGATAGGATCCTATGTAATTCAGTTTTTTATTATAATCGTTGTTTCTAAAATCTATTGTAGCAATCGTCGCATGACCAAAGGGCAATAGTTCAACTGGAAATCTCCCAATCGCCAAATTATTATCGGTTGAGTTTCCCAGTTTATATCTTTCATACGAGTATAGCCACCAAAAACTGTTCTCGAAGGCCTCCTCCTTTTTATTTGGAACACCCAACAACTCATAGCGAGAAAGCTGATTAGCTTCATCGACACAGTTTAAAAGTAAAGTCAGCTTTGCCTCTGTCCGAATGATTGGAAGATTCTCCTTTATTTCCTTACTAAGGTCGTAAAGAAATTTTGGATAATAGTTTTGAGAGCCCCGATCATTTGCTATTGATTGTAATAATTCGATTGCAAATTGCTTTGATATTTCGGCATTACCGTATTTAATCAATACTCTTCGTAAATCTTTCTTTATCTCTTCTTTGTCTTTTTGTTCAATTATCGCCACGATTTTGGCAAACAACTCTACTGCCTGCCAACGACTTAGTAAATATGTATTCATTCCTATATATGGATTTAGAAAAAGTATACTTTTTTAGAAAATGTAATTTTTTAAATCTTCAAGCCGACTTTTCTATCATAAAACATTATTACCGACTTTTGATTAACGAATTAATCAAATGGAACAGCCAATGGCAAAAGCAACGAAATCATATCTTTCGCTGTAAAGCTCGGTCAGCGCTTTTTTCATTTCATCGAAATTATCCATTGTGGTAATAGTTTCAATTTTTGCCAACATGTCATATGTCCCATCAACATAACAAGAGGCGGGCTCAGAACCAACTTGGTTAGCACGCCATTCAATGTAGTTTTGGGCGTTTGGCTCTGGTTCAGTGCCATATTTTAAATCAGCAATTGTCTTAATCATAACGTCGCATCTCCGGTTGAAATAGGATTATTTGATGTCATAATACCTGAACATTTTATAAAGTCAATATAATAAAATTTTCTTAGACTGAAATACAACGACATTACTATTGGTGCACATATTATTTAAATAACTGAATACAAACATGAATATACTAATTAATCGCCCGAGATATCAAAAATTAAAAAACGATACTTCCCCTCCATATTTAGAGGATCAGTTTCTAATATTTTATGACATAACAACCCAAAAGGGGTGGCAAAGAGAATGGTCTACCTGGCACCAGATAACAAGCCAGTAATAACATAATTTTTCACTAAACAAAAAAAACAAGATGACAACAATCGATGATGCACGAAAAAATGGAATGGTTCAAAATCCGGATGGGACATTAACCAATTCTAACACTGGTCAAATTTACATCCCTATAGAATGTGATACCGGTCAATTGATCGTGAAACCGTTAGGTGGATCTGCAAATGGGTACGATCGATATGATCCAACGAAGCATTAGCTATGGATTTGAGGGTAATAGATGGTTAAATAGCCACCATTAATTAACCTATCATTTAATTTAAAAAACAGTTCAATTTTTCACAATCAAACACAATTAGCATGTACATAGAAGTCAAAACTGCTTATGGAACTATTCGTGGCGAAATAATCGAAAGTTCATTATTAGGTGTGAGTGTAATTAGAACCTCATCCGGTGAGATTTACGAGCGCTACATTGACGGTAAATTTTACAGAAAATAGGATTAGGTGTAAGTGCAGTTAGAATCTCATGCGGTGAGATTCTAACTGCACTGGATTGACGGTAACTTTTACAGAAAATAGGTACTTACTTTTGGAGTTGCGCTATGTCGCAACTCCAAACACAGCCTTGTAACAGCTGTTTATTAGCAATCGAGAGACAAAATCACGTTTTAAATAAATCCAGTTTTAAATATACTAGAAAGCAATTTTTCGCTTAACATTAGTGATAGACGCAATTTCCCATCTCAAAAAGCTAATTATATAAAGACAAATCAGATCATGTCACATCGTAGACAGCTTTTGGATGAAATTATTCAAAAGCTATTCACAAAATCTCACTCTAATTCAGATTATCTATACAAACTTCATGCAATAAGCCAATGGAGATACATGTAATGAAGGTGATGAGGACATACCAAAACTTCAAAGTGATATACCAATCCATTAAATAACATAGAGATATCATGGAAACATTTAGTTTGGACGATCCAATTATGGAGCTTGCCTCCAGTACTGAACAATACCAATGGACTACCCGAGAAGCTGTTCAGGGACTTTTTTGTTGTGGGGGCCTAGGTGCAGGAAAAACGACAGGCACGGGGAGGCAGATGGCACTTCGCTTCCTCTCGAAAAAATTTGGCGGATTGGTAATGACAGCAAAGCCAGACGAAAAAGATGTTTGGATTAATTACTGCAAACTTACGGGACGAGAGGATGATCTTATTGTAATCGAGCCGCGTGGAAAATATTATTTAAATTTTCTCCAATACGAAGCATCTCAAACAGATGGAAAAAATGAATTGACTGACAATTTAGTTGATGTTCTTAAAACAGTCATTCAAGCAGGAGTGGAAAAAGATAGCGGAATGAGTAATGATGGTTTCTGGGAATCAGCACTAGACATGTTGATCTTTAACGTCATTGATCTGTGCCGATTAGCCTATGGAAAAGTTTCTATACAGGAAATGTATAACATCGTCCAAACAATACCAAAAGGCGATCCTAAAATTGACTTATCATCGGATGACGGAGAAATTAAAGCCTTTGATAAAGCTTTTCAGGCAGCTCGCGACAATATTACTATCAAAATCGATAGTTGGATGAGTAACCTATCTGATAAGGAAAGGACGGAAATTATAACTAATGACAACTTAGAAAATGAGATGTTGGACGGTGTACCGGAATACCGGCTGCTTAAATTTTTAGATCAGTTTTTTATCGATACCTATATAACGCTGAGTGATAAAACACGCTCTATTATCGATTTTACATTTTCAGGGTTTCTTTTTCGCCTGTTGCGTGAACCTGTTTACTCTCTCTTTTGTCGGCATGACTTATCCACCGTTACTCCGGAAGATAGTTTGAAAGGAAAAATTATCCTTATCAACCTGCCAGTTAAAGTCTATCATAAAGTGGGGCGTGATTGTCAAATCTTATTTAAGTATATCTGGCAACGGGCGATGGAAAAACGTAATGTCACAGAGAACTCCAGACCTGTTTTTCTTTGGGCAGATGAGGCACAGAATTTTATTCATGAACACGATGTAGATTTTCAGGCAACGGCTCGTAGCAGTCGCATATGCACAGTTTACCTAACACAAAACCTGCCCAATCTTTATGCAAGCATGGGCGGTAAACAAAGTGAATACAAAGTGAAAAGTTTCCTTGGGACTTTAGCGACCAAGATATTTCATGCCAATGCGGATATTGAAACTAACCGTTATGCTTCTGAACTTATTGGTGATAGCTTTTTTGAGGATCAATCAGATAGTATTACTGTCGCCAAAAATGTGTCGCACACCAGAGGACGATCATTTAAACTAGAAAGGGTAGTCCGTCCTGAGCAGTTTATATCACTCAAAACAGGTGGCCCGAAAAACAACTTTAAAGTCGAAGGCTATATGCATCGCCAAGGTGATGTCATCATGAACGGTGACAACCATATCAAA
This sequence comes from Arcicella lustrica, assembly GCF_034930985.1. Taxonomy (NCBI): domain Bacteria; kingdom Pseudomonadati; phylum Bacteroidota; class Cytophagia; order Cytophagales; family Flectobacillaceae; genus Arcicella; species Arcicella lustrica. The sequence continues at coordinate 139,641 of NZ_JAYGIM010000005.1, read as the reverse complement.
ATGAATTTCAATCAATTTTATCAACCATAATCGCTATTTCAATTATGAAGTCTAATCGCTATTTCAAAAGCTTGTACAAACGTACAAACGTTATCAAGGAAACGTTACTAAGTATTTTTTTCGGTATCGGATCAGGTCCACGTCTTCTTTTAGAAGTATTCATCAGACGTAATATGGGGGAAAGGTACTTTTCGTTTTCTACTGCTATCTTTTTGCTAGTCGTATTATCCATCATTCCTGCTTTTTCCCAGTATGGATTTGCAATATTTTCCAAGGTGCAAATGTCATATTACCAATTCAATTTATTTTCCTTTTTAGGTAAAAATCTTACCTGGTATATTTTCTTGGGCGCGTTTCTCTATTGCTCCATAGAACGCCGCAAAGAGGTGAAATCTCTGCCCTCTGTCTATGATATGGCACGTTTCAGCTTGTCAGCCGGAACAATTCACCGTGAGTTTTGCTCGTTAAAATTCGGTGGGAATCCAGTAGAGATCCGCACAATCGAAACCTTAATAGAACCTGCTTTTTTCTTTGTCATTGGATTTATGTTATGGGTTTTCGATCAAAACGTAGGTAACTTACTCATGTTTTGCAGTGTAATTTACTCACTCAGTTATAAAGCTGCCTACTACCAAGGCGACAATTTTATAATGGATCATATTGATGAGATGATTTGCGGAGAAGAACTTTCGGCAGTTTTTATTGACGGCAAAAAACCAGAAGAAGCACGTGGTTTTAGCTTTTACGGTCACAGACCAGCAAACATTCAAACCAGACGCCGCGTTGCTGAAACGTTCTTCGAAAAAGAAACTGTGGAGGTTCTGTAACCTCCTGAGCTGTGCGCAGGGGAGATGTCTGATGATGATTCTTTATCCGGCATTACACACTTCCCTCACACAGCCCATCTCAAATTTGCGATTTCTTTTTCATGTACCGGCATTAACAAAAGCAGATTTGAATTCGATCAATTTAAAACCATTGTATACTTGTTATCATGATACGGATGATCCAAAACTCCTCTGCCGGACATGCCAAAGCCTATTTTTCCGATTCCCTGTCAAAGGCCGATTACTACATCAATGATCAGGAACTCAACGGAAAAATTCAAGGGAGGCTTGCTGAACGTTTGGGCCTTAACGGCTCGGCGACCAAAGAGGTATTCTTTGCTCTGTGCGAAAACATCAATCCCAAAACCGGACAATCACTAACTCCAGAAACTAAACAAGAAAGACGGGTTGGCTATGACATTAATTTTCATTGTCCGAAGTCAGTTTCAATTTTGCATGGATTGTCAAACGATGACCATTTGATCGAGGCGTTTCAATCCAGCGTACAAGAGACAATGCACCACATAGAGGCGGATGTAAAAACAAGGGTACGCAAGCAGGGTCAATATAACGACCGGATCACAGGTGAGCTTCTGTGGGCGGATTTTATCCATCAAACATCTAGGCCTGTCGCAGGGTCCTTGCCCGATCCCCATTTACATGCTCATTGCTTTGTCTTCAATGCAACGTGGGATAATGTCGAACAAAAAGTCAAGGCTGGGCAGTTTGGTGACGTCAAACGAGATATGCCTTACTACCAGGCACGCTTTCACAAACTACTATCAGATAAACTGATTAATCTAGGTTATCAGGTGCGTCGGACGGACAAATCCTTTGAGATTGAAGGCGTTCCACAAAATGTCATCGACCTTTTTTCGAAAAGGTCAGATGAGATTGACCGCATTGCCAAAGAGAAAGGCATTACAGACGCAAAAGAACTTGACGGGCTCGGGGCACGCACCCGTGCCAACAAGCAAAAGGGCGTGGGCATGGATGAGCTCAAAGCAAACTGGCGGAAGCAGATTTTCGAACTGGACGACCAGGGACAAGGCAAAGGATCGGAGATCCTCCGGTTCGCACCTGAAAAGGAACGAACCATCCTTGATCCCAAACACTGTGTCGACCATGCCATTGAACACGGCTTTGAACGTGCATCGGTTTTAGCTGACCGTAAAATCCTAGAATCGGCCTTTCGTTACGGTATCGGTGACATAGCCGTTACTGTCGACACTATCACTGACCAGTTCAACAGAGATGAACGCATTATCCATGTTAAAGAAAAATCTCGCACCATGTGCACGACAAAATCCGTGTTGGCCGAAGAACAACATATGGTCCAACTGGCACGGCACGGACAAGGTCAGCTAATACCGTTATACGGCAAAGCACCTGAACTTAAACTGGAAGGCCAACAGGCTGCGGCGGTCAAGCATGTGCTGACTACCCCCCATCGCGTGTCGATCATCCGGGGAGCGGCTGGTAGTGGCAAAACGACGCTGATGAAAGAAGCCGTTGCACGTATCGAAGAAGCCGGAAAGCAAGTCATAGTCGTGGCACCTACATCAGAGGCCTCCCGTGGTGTGTTAAGATCGGAAGGTTTTGAAAGTGCTGAAACTGTTACCAAACTGCTTAACGACCAAGCATTGCAAGACACGCTGAAAAATCAGGTTCTATGGGTGGATGAAGCAGGCCTGTTGGGGACGAAAGACATGACTCACCTGTTGGAATTAGCGGAAAAACAGAATGCCCGGTTGATCCTTGGCGGCGACACCCGCCAGCACGCCAGTGTTGTCCGAGGTGATGCGTTGCGAATTCTCAATACTGAGGGCGGTATTCAAGCTGCCGAAGTCAATAAGATCTACCGTCAACGCAATGAACAATATCGCCATGTCGTGGAGGATTTGTCAAAAGGCAATGTTGCTAAGGCTTTTGCTAAACTGGATAGTATGGAGGTTATCAAAGAAATCGATCCCCTAAATTCAAATGAACAACTTGTCAATGATTACGTGGCAGCTGTAAAAAAAGGCAAATCGACTTTGGTGATTTCACCAACACATAAACAGGGCGATGCTATCACAAATGCCATTCGTACGGAATTAAGGACAATAGGCATTCTAGATAAAAAAGAAACTCAAGTTACAAGGTTGCTGAACTTGAATTTAACAGATGCTCAAAAAAGTGACTGGCGCAATTTACACGCTGGTCACGTTGTGCAATTCAGCCAAAATACGCCAGGCATACAACGTGGTAGTATCTGGGATGTCCAAGAATCCTCCGAAAATACCGTTATCCTAAAAAATGAAAAAGACCAAACCGTTTCGTTGCCAACAGATAAAAGCAGTCTCTACGATGTTTACCGCAAATCCAAAATTGCAGTCTCTAAAAATGACACTGTTCGCATCACGCGCAACGGCTTTGATGAGAAAAACAACCGCCTTAATAATGGACAGCTTTTACAGGTTGTCTCTGTCCGTAAGAATGGTGACATGGTCTTGCGTAACACAGTGAGCAAAAACCAATATCAGTTAAAGGGCAATTTTGGTCATTTAGCGCATGCGCATTGTGTCACAAGCTATGCATCACAGGGAAAAACTGTCGACGAGGTTTTTATCTCTCAACCCGCGTCAACTTTTGGGGCTACAGATGCAAAACAATTCTATGTGTCCGTCTCACGTGGCCGTGAACGGGCACATATTTATACGGATGACAAAGCAAGGCTATTAGAAAATGCCTCTGAAATGGGAGATCGGGAATCTGCCATTGAACTTGTAACCAAGAAAAAGCCGTCCCAAGACATCATCCAGCAACATATCCGTCAGGATGTAAATCGTAATCTTATCAACAAACCAAAAGCAATGAGTAAGGACAAAACTTATCCAAAGGACAGATCTTATGAGCCAGGGATTTAAACTTCGTTTTGATCAGATGCGCGAAAGCAATCCGTCCAAACCCGACGGGACATCTGTCCCGGATGGTCAAAATGGATTGTACCACTCCAACAGTCATGCCCGGAACCTTTGTTTAATTTGGCCAGACGGACGACGGTATTTTCTAAACTATGCCTATTTGATTGGAGCAGAATTCATTGTTGGTGAAGACATGAACCAAATCACTTTGAACTTTTCCTCCCACACGGCAATTCTGCAAGGATATTGTCTAGAACCGCTCTTCATGGAACTGTTGGATCATCTGCCAAAAATATTATCCGCTGTTAATCCAAGATACGCGCAGAACCAAAGTCACAATAATGTTATCATAGTCAACATAGTTGTAGAAGCTAATGTCTCCTGAAAAAGTAAAAGCCGGACAGATCGACATCTGCCCGGCATAGGTATTATTCAGGTTTTGGTTTGTTCTTACCGATCACCAAAGATACTGGCTGACCACAAATTTTGAGGGAAAGATTTAGCCCTTCATTATCGCAATGTGTCCAGGCGGCTCCGGTTTTAATCCATTCCGGGGTTTCCTGTCCATCTTGATATTTCAGGAAGTAAGCTGTGTGGGTCGGATATTTTTTTTCAGTTTTGTTTTCAGTTGTCATCAGTCAATCTCCTTTGTTTTGTTGGTTGATGATGGAAGCTAAAAAGCCCGAAAGGGGGCGAAAGCTCCCCGAAGCGAAGCGGAGTCGCAGATGATTTTTATGCAATAAAAATCAGGGATAAGCGTCATCGCAGCCGTTGGGCTAAGCTGACAGCATTAATCAACAGACAAGACAAAGGAGGTTGACCGTTGATAACTGAACGTCGAAAAAAATGTGTCACATATGCAATATTGAAATACGCTCATCAAAAAAGCCGGGCTGATTTTCATCGACCTAGCTTTGACACTATTCTGATCTTGGCTTGTTCTTTCGTATATTTACTATCCAAGAAAGCTTTCAATGTTGTATCTGAAACTATTGTTTGCAGTATTCCAGAGTACAAGAATTGATTGAAGTATGTTTGGCATTAAATCAATTAGATGTGGGTTTTACCAAACTGTAACTAATTGAACAGCGGGTTTCGTTTGTAAAACTCTGTTCAAATTTATATCAATCAACTTTACGAGACATTTGACGATAATTTTTTATTATTTCGTAAGGTTTCTATTTATTACCTCTTTAATAATGGAAGGATGGATAACAAAGGTGAAGACAAAAGGAGTAAGTTTCCTGAGGGCTACGAATATTTCGAAGAAATAATTAGTCCACAAATAAATATTATCAAAGATGTTGAAGAACAGATTGCACGATTGCCTAAGGTTCGTTCAACAACTATGAAACTTGAATTCAACCCTATTGCTATGGGAAAATTGGATCATTCAGTCAAATTTGCTGAGACTCGTAACTATCTTGAGAGACAGTTGACATACCTTGAAAGTGAGTTGAGTAAAAGGATTACAGCGGAAACCCGTAACCTTGACCCGGACGATGTACATAAGATTAAAGAGGCAATCGTTGATCTGCGGAACCCTAGTCCGTTCGAAGGTAAAACGGAACAGCAGATGAAGTATCATAAGCCCCAAGAAAAAGATTTAAATAATTCGCAGCATTACTCGCAGAGGTTATTAGAAAACTCCCGACTCAAGTTGGCTCAGTCAGTTAATGATAAAACAAATGACTCTAAACCAGAGTTTGTAGAAAAGAATGAAACTGAAAAGTACACTCTAGGAAGTCGAGTTATTGTATCTCTTAGTTACACACGTATGAAGGAAAACCAAATGAAGAAAAATTTAGAGCCTGCTAAAGATATAATGGCTCAATCTCAAAGAAGCATTAGGGGCAGGGATATGGACATGTGATAAAGCTTAATCGCCCGGCTCAATGTCACGGTTGACATCCTTTGTCGGAGTCTTGGTATCCTTCGCGGTACGTTGTCCTTTTATCCAAGCAGGAAGTTTATCTTTCAACTTCTCAGATTGATATTCCTTTCGGCCATCCAGAAATCCCATATTTCGTGATGATTGTAAAACTGTCTTTGACAATTGTTCCGAAAGCTCGGGTAGATGTTTTGCTAAGACATAGCCTTCGTTAAAGCCTTTTATATAGTCCGGGTCAACTTTGTTTTCGTCTTCCATTTTAAAAAGTATTTCTGGCGTTTTTTTCTAGAAATTTCTCAATAGACTCTCTGTCGTAAAGTATTATTTTCTTTTGTGGTTGAGAATAGCGTATTTTTCCTTCATCCCGAAATTTCTGAAGTGTTGTTTTAGAGGTAATGTTGAGAATTCTCATTGCCTCTTCATCTGATATCCATTTTTCTTTTTCTCCCTGTGATTCCTTTAGACGTACAACGACCTGCTCTAGTAATGAATAAAAAGCTACTTCTTCGAGACAAATTACTTGCATATATTTTCTCTATTTATCGAACCGGTAAAAATGTTAAAGTTAAACAAAATTTTTCTTTGTTTTCTTACCATTGTCATTGAGCATTTCTTTCTGTGATTATAAGCCAATATATAGAAATCAATGTTTGGCAAATGTTTGGCATGAAAATCTGAAATAAAAAAGGAGTTACAAATTTTATTGTAACTCCTTGATAATCAGTACCGGGGACGGGAATCGAACCCGTACGAACTTGCGTTCACAGGATTTTAAGTCCTGCGTGTCTACCAGTTCCACCACCCTGGCATGAAATTAAAGTTGTAACCTTAATCTCTTAAACTTAAAAAGCACCGTAAGGTGCTTCTATAAGCTGAGCGAAAGACGAGGTTCGAACTCGCGACCTCAACCTTGGCAAGGTTGCGCTCTACCAGCTGAGCTACTTTCGCTTGTGATTCTTTTGAATTGTTGTTGTAATTCCGTTGAATTGTGGTGCAAAATTATGCGATGTAATTCGTCTGTGCAAGCTTTTTGTGAAAATTTTTAATAAAAAAATCTCACAAAATTTATAAATCGCTGATTATGTTTGAATTAAGCTTGAAACTGTTTTTAGATTTTTTGTCCATTTAAAGGTGTTTGAGGGTGTAAAATTGGAAAGTAGCTAAGTATTCATGTAATTTGTAGGATATTTATTAACTGCTTTAAATGAAAAAATATGTTTGGGGCTTTGCTATGATTTTTTTAGCGAGCTTTTCAAGTTATGCCCAAAATTATCCACACTATACTTTGTGGTCAAGGGTTTCAATTCAAAAAAAAATAAGTAAGTATTTTGATGTGAATGCAGACTTTCTTTACAGAAGACAAAATGATTTTAGTAAAGGAAATTATAATCTTTTCGATTCAAGATATGTGGAAGCTTACAGAATTTCGACAGTTTATAGAAAGGGGAATTGGGCAGTAAGTCTTGCTCCCATTGTTTTTAACACTTTTCCACTTTATGGAAAAGTGGATGATTTAAAAAGACCTGTACGTTTGGAAATAAGACCTGTTGCTTATTTAGAATGGACTAAAGTATTGAGCCCAAAATGGACTTTTAGATCAAGATTGGGTTATGAATATCGTTTGTTTAAAAGAAGTGATAATACTTTTGGAGACGAGCAAGCTAGGATTCGTTTACGGATTCAGTGGAGGTATAATCTGAATAAAAACAATATTGTGTATGTCAGTGAAGAACCACTTTTGAATATTCCTCCTAATTTACCAGCCAATAATTTTAGTCAAAACCAGCTTACATTGATGTTTAGTCACGCATTTTCTCCGCATTTTACAACTGAGATTGGTTACATGTGGAATCATAGACAAAGAGCGAGCTTGGTTGAGTTTGATGAAGAAAACACTTTGCATACTCATTTCATTATCAGGCTATAAACAAAAAAGAGTAACTGCTTTTAAACAATTACTCTTTCTGTAAAACGAAACATTCCAATCAATTTATTTATTCAATAACGACTCTTTTTGCAGTACCGTCTTCACGTTGTGTTACGGTTACAAAAAGTGTTCCTTTAGTATTTTTCTTTAATTCTACTTGACCCATAAAATCACCTTGGAAATCTTTGAATTTCTGAGAACCTACTTCTTTCCCATTCACATCTGTCACTGTAACATTTACATCTCCTTTTTCAGGTGTGTAAAATTTAAGGTTCAATTTATTATCAAAAGGTTTGTTTGGATAAATTCTCAAGGCTTTAACTGTTTTTGAATCGCTGAAAGGCTCAAAATCTTTGAAGTCGTGGTCGAATTTAAACTTGAATTCTTTCATGGCTGGTTTTAATGAACCTAAAAGTTTGTCATGGTCAAAATCGAAGTGAAATTCTTTGTGGTCGTTTCTGTCAAAATCTTTTTCTATTCTTTTGCCATCTTTGTAGATTTCAATGCGTTTTTGCTCATTTCTCGGAGCTTTAAATGACTGTGCAAATCTTTCATTTCCTCTATCAACTTTAATTCTAATTTGCTTTCTTTCGCCTTTTCCTAAAGTTGTCGATAAAGAATCAGTAATACGGTTAATAAGATCTTCTTTTTGTTCTGCATTCATTCCTTCGGCATTGTAAGTACGGTCGAAAACTTGTTTTTGTCCGTTTTCTGTAGATTCTACATGAATTTTAATTTTGCCGTCTTTTTCCTCAATATTTTGAGAAGTACTTTTTTGTGCCATTGCAGTCATACTAACTGCAAACAAGATCGCTGTTCCGAAAATTTTGATGTTCTTTTGCATAGTGATTTTTGTTTTTTGAGTAAAAAAAATCATGTAAAGATTACATGAAACAAACTTAATCAACCTATTCTATATCAAACCTTTAAACTTTGTTAAAAGATGTTAAACGAAATAAATTGCTTAAGAATTAGTTTAATTTTGTTGCGCTGTAATAGACACGCTAAAAATAAAAATGTTGCAAAGCTGCTATAAGCACAATATTTTTAAGGGTTTAGCTTGTTTTAAAGTGTATAAGTACAAGCAATTGAAAGAAACGAGCCACTTGTAATGGTTAAAAAGTGCTTATAGCTTAATGTTTACAGTTCAATAAATATTAATGATTAAGAATGACTAAGCGGAAAATACAATATATAATTGCTTTGATGGCTTTTGCTTTATTAGGTTTAATTGCCTTTCAAATGTATTGGCTAGGATTTACGGTTCGCTCTAAAAATGACCAATTTGGAAGTGATGTTCGTGACGCCATGCAACAGGTCGTTCGCAAGCTTGGGAAACAAGAATTTTACTATTTTGTACAACGGAAAGTAGAAGCGGAGGAAAAGCAAAAACAGCTAATGGCAATTGCGAAACCTATTACTGAGAAGTCAATTGAAACACCAAAGCAAAAAGTGCCAATTGCTTCAAACCAAACTGGGATTGGTTTAGATAAAGTAGGAGGGACGCCATTTCCTTCAGATATTTTGGTATCGAAAGGAACGGAAATTTTGCCTAATGGTGAAATTAGAGAATATCAGGAATTTTCAATGAATATTGACATTCAAGATTTTCAAAATCGTTTGAATGAACATAAACAATTAGACGAAATTTTTTCGGAAGCATTGCAACAACACCAAAATACGCTTCAAAAACAAGATTCTATGCGAAAAGCTGAATTATCAGCAGCAAGAAAAAAACAAGTAAACAAAAAACATGTTGATAAAATTGTTGACCCTTTAGGAACACAAGATAAAGTAATGAATAAAGCCGAAATGGCTAAAGAGGTTTTCAATGATTTTCTTTTCAAAAAGAGAAGTATTTATGACAGAATCAATTATTTAGTACTAGATTCTTTGTTGAAATATGAAATCAAAATGAAGGGGATTGAAATCCCTTTTGAATACGGAATTAGTAGCCAAGAAGAACCCAATTATTTACATTATGCTTCTTCGATGAAGTATAAAATGACAGGCTTGAAGAACGATAAAGATACTTATACGGTCAATCTTTTTCCGAATGATTATGCCAATTCTGAAAATTATTTAAGAGTATATTTTCCGAATCAAGACCGCTACATTATCCGAAATATTTGGGTAATGTATGCAACTTCATTGTTGTTGATTTTAGTGGTTTTAAGTTGCTTTTATGTAGCAGTAAGTACTATTGTGAAACAAAAACAATTGGCTGATATTAAAAATGATTTCATTAATAATATGACGCATGAGTTTAAAACGCCCATTTCTACGATTTCGTTGGCAACTCAGATGTTACAAGATGAAGCCGTATCGGCTAGTCCGTCGATGTTTAAGCGTTATCTAGGCATTATTCGAGATGAAAACAAACGTTTGGGTTCGCAAGTAGAGAAAGTACTTCAAACGGCACAAATGGAAAGAGGAGACGTACAATTGAAGCTAAAAACCGTTGACGTTCATGAAATTATAGAGAAAGTATTAGAAAATATTAGTCCGCAAATTGAACTTCGTGAAGGTATCATTGATTTAGATTTACAAGCAGAAATCACGGAAATTGAAGCGGATGAAGTACATTTGACCAATATTATCTTTAACCTTTTAGATAATGCCAACAAATATTCACCTGAAAAACCTGAAATTACCATTGCTACAAAAAATACCGAAAAAGGAATTTCGATTACGATAAAAGACAAAGGAATCGGGATAAGTAAAGAATCTTTGAAGAATATTTTTGAAAAATTCTATCGAGTTCCTACGGGTAATTTACACGATGTAAAAGGTTTTGGATTGGGTTTGAGTTATGTTAAGAAAATGATTCAAGAACATCATGGTAAAATAAACGTCCAAAGTAAAATCAACGAAGGAAGTGAATTTGAGGTGATTTTACCGATTGATATTACGTCACAGCTAAGTTAAAATATACATTTAAGCATTATTCCTATTATTAACATGACAAAGATTCTCCTTGCCGAAGACGACCCCAATTTAGGTACTTTACTTCAAGAATATTTAACGATAAAGGGCTATGAAACCATTTTAGCAAAAGATGGCGACGATGCCCTTACAAAGTTTGTACAACAAGATTATGACCTTTGTATTTTTGATGTAATGATGCCAAAAAAGGACGGTTTTACCTTGGCAAAAGAAGTACGAATGTCTGATAAAGATACTCCTATTATTTTCCTGACGGCGAAGGCTATGAAAGAAGATACTTTGCAAGGCTTTAAATTGGGTGCGGACGATTACATGACCAAACCTTTTTCGATGGAAGAATTGCTGGCTCGCCTGCAAGCCGTTTTACGAAGAAGCCAGAAAGTAGAATTGCAAAATGAAAAGATTTCAAATTTCATCATCAGGGGTTTTGCTTTTGATGCTGAAAAGCAAATATTGGAAAGAAATGGAGAGTCGCAGAAATTGACAGCCAAAGAATCGGCTTTGTTGAAATTACTTTGTGAAAATATGGGCAAACCAGTCAGTCGAAGTTTTGCTTTGAAAATGGTTTGGGGAGATGATACTTATTTCAATGCTAGAAGTATGGATGTTTATATTACCAAATTAAGAAAATTCTTAAAAGAAGAACCTGAAATCCAAATTCTGAATCTTCATGGCGAAGGGTTTAAATTGATGGTTTAAAAAACATAAGATATAGATAATCTATGTAAAATAAATGATGATTTTTGAGGTTAAAATGGTGTATATCAATATTTTAACCTCATAACTCATCATTCATAATTCACAACTCTTTCATAAATGGACATACTGCTATTGATCGGTTCAATAATATGCCTTTTAGTTGGTTTGGCTGGTGCAGTATTGCCATTGCCCGGTCCGCCTCTGAGTTTGGTCGGTCTGTTTATGTTGCATTACTCCAAGTATGCTGATTTTGATAGAAAGACTTTGGCTTTCTTTACTTTGGTGACTATCGGAATCAGTATTTTTGATTATTACGCACCCATTTGGGGAACAAAAAAGTTCGGTGGAACTAAGTATGGAGCTTGGGGTTCAACGATTGGTTTGCTCGTAGGCTTATTTATTATTCCAGGTTTTGGAATGTTTCTTGGCGCTTTTTTGGGAGCATTTTTAGGAGAAATTCTTGGAAAAGCAGAACCTAAAAAAGCCCTAAAAGCGGCGATTGGCTCATTTTTAGGGCTGATTGCTGGAATATTTGGTAAAGTAATACTTTGTTTAGCAATGTTAATCTTCGCTTGTATCGCTATCGCAGAGTATTTTATGATTATGCTGTAACTTCTTCTTTCACGACTGGTGGTTTCTTCCCTGCCAATTGTCCACAAGCGGCATCAATATCTTTTCCTCTTGAACGACGCACATTAATTACCATATTTTTACCTTCAAAAAACTGAGCAAATTTTGCCAAAGTTTGTGGATCAGTATTGGTATAGTTTGCTTCGGCAATTGGATTGTATTCGATGATATTGATTTTACAAGGAAACTGTCTAGCAAATTCCCAAAGCTCTTTAGCATCTTGCAAAGTATCGTTAAAACGATAGAAAAGAATATATTCTAAAGTAATTCTACTGCCTGTTTTTTTGTAAAAATGCAATAAAGCATCTTTCAAAGCTTCTAAAGTATTCGATTCGTTGATTGGCATAATCTGATTACGCTTTTCGTCATTGGCTGCATGAAGCGAAAGAGCCAGATTGAATTTTACTTCATCATCACCCAATTTTGTAATCATTTTTGCAATACCAGCCGTAGAAACCGTAATACGTTTTGGCGACATTCCTAAGCCTTCGGGCGAAGTAATGTAATTGATAGACGACAACACGTTGGCATAATTCAACAAAGGTTCGCCCATGCCCATATACACAATATTGGTAAGCGGAGTTTGGTAATGCGATTCTGCTTGGTCACGAATCAAAACTACTTGGTCGTAAATTTCGGCTGGGTCGAGGTTTCTTTTTCTGTCCATATAACCCGTAGCACAGAATTTACAAGTAAGTGAACAACCCACTTGTGAAGAAACACAGGCAGTCATTCTATCGTCGGCAGGAATCAAAACCCCTTCCACCAAATTATGGTCGAATAATTCAAATGATGATTTGATAGTTCTGTCTGAACTGATTTGTTTTTCGGATACTTTAACCGCTCTGATGTCGAAGTTATTTTCTAACAACTCACGAGTTTTCTTAGAAAGGTTCGTCATTTCCTCGAAAGTCTGAGCCGATTTTTTCCAAAGCCATTCATAAATCTGTTTAGCTCTGAAACCCTGTTCGCCATGCTCAGTCAAAAAGTCTTTGATTTGAGTCAACGATAATTTACGTATATCTTTTTTGGTGATTGTTGCTGTTTCCATGATTTCGCAATCTTTACTTTCAAATTTATAGGAAGTAAGATTATTTTTTATCGACAAAAAAAGAGCAAAGATTGGCGTCTTTACTCTTTAGGTTAATTTTGCACAAAGTTAAGGATAAAAACAAACCAAACCAAGATGTTGGTATGGTATTGATAATCAAATGTTTATAAAGTAGCGTGCTTATTGTTAATACAAATGCCCCAAACAGATAAATAACCTAAAAAACTTATTATTAACTTATGTATTGAAAATGATTTTGTTCAATCCTAAAATACAACTATTACAAAATGCTTGCAGAACAAACACTTAAAATTTTAAACGCCTTTTTGAACCAATTACCTACTAGTTTTCTGATAGTTGGTTTAATTATCTATCTACTTTCACATTTTGAGCTGTTTGGGATTAACTTGCCTTTCAATCAAGTTAAAAGTCCTTTAATGATAACTATCTGGATTTTAGTTCTATTGATTTTTACATTTTCTAAAGTGGTATTTTCTGATAATCAGTATATTACTATAGCTAAATTTTTACTTACAATTTTAGGAATTTCAATATCATCTAAAGTATTTGTAAAGAGTATGTTTCTCTCTCTTTTAGTTTATTCATTTTCTTATTTTTGTTATGGGAAAGCATTTTTATTGCTAATTCAAATTTTATTTTAATATAGTTTGCAAATTGTTTTCTGCAGAGATTGAGTGAAAATTAATACCATTGATGGCATGACTTCAAGTCATGCCATCAATGAAAATCGCTAATTCAGCATAATACATTCTCACTTCATCCCCTCCAACAGCAATTCTGCCAAGTCATATACTTTTACAGAATCTTCTTTTTCTTTGTTTTTCACGCCGTCCGACATCATTACCATACAAAATGGACAAGCTACGGCAATGGTACTTGCTCCTGTGGCTAAAGCGTCTTCAATACGTTCTATGTTAATGTCTTTGTTGCCTTTTTCGGGTTCTTTAAACATTTGTCCGCCACCAGCACCACAACATAAACCTTTGGTTTTGCAACGTTTCATTTCTACTAAATCAGCATCCAAGGCTTCCAAAACTGAACGAGGAGCTTCATAAATATCGTTGGCACGTCCTAAATAACAAGAATCGTGATAAGTGATTTTCTTGCCCTTAAATTCGCCACCGCCTTGTAATTTTATTTTTCCGGTATCAATTAATTGTTGCAAAAAAGTAGAATGGTGAATTACTTCATAATTTCCGCCCAAAGCTGGATATTCATTTTTTAAAGTATTAAAACAATGCGGACAAGCCGTCACGATTTTTTTTACACCATAACCATCCAATACTTGAATATTCATAGTGGCTTGCATTTGAAATAGAAACTCATTGCCAGCTCTGCGTGCGGGGTCGCCAGTACAAGATTCTTCTGTGCCGAGTACTGCAAACTTTATCCCAACTTGATTCAGGATTTTTGTAAAAGCAATCGTTACTTTTTTGTATCGGTCATCAAACGAACCAGCACAACCCACCCAAAACAAAATTTCAGGGCTTTCGCCTGTACTCATCATTTCTGCCATTGTTGGCACTTTATATTCTATTTCTTGCATATTGTTATATGATTAAAGTCTGTTGTTTTGTATTTCCTCCTGCATCTGTTTAGCCGTTTTTCTTGAACCATCGTGACTCCAACCCGGAGGAGCAAAAATATAATTGAAAGCGTTTTTCAATGAACCTGCCTTCCAAACGTCTTTTGCAATATCAATCCATTCGCTGAAAGCAATTTTTACAGGATTATAAGTCTTTAAATTGTTGGTCAAACCGTACGTTGGTCGTTCGTCTTCATCAATAAAAGTACCGAACATTCTATCCCAAATAATTAAAATACCTGCATAATTTTTATCTAAATACTTCACATCAGAGCCATGATGTACTCTGTGATGCGAAGGCGTATTAAAGATAAATTCAAAAGGTTTCCACATTTTACCAATAGTTTCGGTATGAATCCAATACTGATAAAGCAAGCTAATTTGTTGCATAATCACCACGACGATGGGGTGAAAACCGACAATCGGCATCCACAGATAAAAAATAAATGAACCCGAAATATTGCCAGTCCAAGTTTGTCGAAGTGCCGTTGCCAAATTATATTTTTCAGAAGAATGATGCACTTTGTGCGAAGCCCAGAAGTATCGAATCAAATGTGCTTCTCTGTGAAACCAATAATAGCTGAAGTCATCAGCAAAAAATGCCAAAACCCACATCCACCACGCTGAACCGTCTAAAGTGAAAACATGAAAATTTTCGTACAAGTACAAAAAGATAAAAGCGATAAACGTTTTAGTGATTAAGCCCGTGAATAAATTTCCCAAACCTAAAGCGATAGAAGTAAAAGTGTCTTTTACTTCCAAATAATCTTTTTGTTCACGAGTAATAAAAATTGCCTCAAGAATAACCGTCAGCACAAAAAACGGAACAGCATATAAAATAAGATTCGGAGCCATTGGGAAATCAATTTGAAAGTTTGAAAATGAGCTAAATTTGAAAATGTAACCGACTGCCGAAATCTGGTTATCCAAAGCTTTTAATCTACAACCTTATCTAAAAACTGTTCTGTTTTTCTTTGAACGTGTTGATAATCTTTTGATAAAACATAAGAGCCAATCACATGATTTCCAGCATTCGGGAAAACAACTTTTTGTTTTTGATTGGTTGAAACGCCCAATTCATCGTACATTTTCAACATCGCTGGCACAGAAACTACTTTGTCTTGCTCTTCTTCGTTTTTGTAATAATATCCCATAAAAGTTGGGCATTTTACTTTTTTAAAAGTTTCTGGAGTCATTACGTTTGTTAAGAAATTTTGCAAAGCAATTACGCCGTTGATATGATAATGCGTACTCCAATATTTGGCATGAATTGGGTTATGCGGAGGGAAATCCCTTACTTCTGAGCCAGTAATCAATTTTGCCAAAGCCAAACCCCAATGATTATCCAGCAACTTAGCATTTTTATCAAAAATCTCAATGCAAGGAGAATAGAGTACAATGGCTTTAATTTCTGGATGTTGCGAAGCCAAATACAAAGTCAACGCTCCACCGAAAGATGTTCCAACCACGATCACTTCATCACCTAGTTTTTTACCAATAGCCAAAGCTTCTTCCGCAGAATTGATAAAATCATCAGCTTTTACGTTTTTCATCGTAGAATCACCCAAATCAATGCCATGTCCAGCCAAGCGAGCCAAGTACAGATTTGCTCCATACTTTTTTGCTAAATTGGCATGAACAGGGTCGCCTTCTTCCTGACTTGCCGAAAAGCCATGTACATATACAATGGCTAATTTTGTTTTCACTTTTTTGGCGGTATCTGCCCAAATGATTCTGGCTTCACAGTCAGGACGAATACCGACTACGGCTTTTTCAGCAGTATTGATTTTTGTTTCTAAATCAACTAATGAAGTTGGTAAATCAAAAACGGGAATCTTCATGGTCGGAGCATCGGGTTTTGGACCCATTAAATAACCAAAAAAGCAAACGACAAAAACTATGATTAATACTTTAAATAATCGTTTCATTATTCAAAAATTGTTTTGTTTCTTGTTAAAATTATTTCAGAAATCTCATAGCTCACAGCTTTATTTCACTTCATTCGCCCAATTAAATCTATCTGAAGTTGCAAATTTCCACGGAGCTTGATTGGTTTCTAAATTTGAAAACATCGCATTCCAAGAAGCTGGAGCGTCGGATTCTTCCATGATTTGATAGCGACGCAATTGCAGAATAATATCTAAAGGCGAAATATTTATCGGACATTCCTGCACGCAAGCGTTACAAGTAGTACAAGCACGCAATTCTTCCGAAGTAATATAGCTTCCGTACAATGCTTTGCCATCTTCAACAAAAATGCCACCGTTTACAGTAAGGTTTTTACCTACTTCTTCGAGTCGGTCACGAGTATCCATCATAATTTTTCGGGGCGACAAAGCTTTGCCCGTTAAATTGGCAGGACAAGACGAAGTACAGCGACCGCACTCCGTACAAGAGTAGGCATCCATCAAGTTCTTCCAAGATAAATCTTTGATGTCTTTTGCTCCGAAACGAGCAATTTCAGTACTTGGCTCAGCATCAGGCTGTGCCAAACCCAACATAATTTGTACTTCTTTCGTCACTTCTGGCATATTTGGGATTTCGCCTTTTGCTTTCAGATTCGAGAAATAAGTATTCGGGAACGCCAAGAAAATATGTAAATGTTTGGAATAAGTAACATACAAAGCAAAACCTAAAATACCCAAAATATGTAGCCACCAAGCCGTGCGTTCATAAATGATTAAAGCGGTTTCGCTCCAATTTGTGAAGATGGGTTTCAAAAAAGTACTAATCACAAAAGAACCCACTGGATGATAATGTTCGTTGCCACGTTCTTGCAAAATGCTATCAACGGCATTCATACTGAGGAGAGCCGTCATTAAAATAATTTCAGCAAAGAGAATATTATTAGCATCAATGACAGGAAAACCATTTAATTCTCGGTGGCGAGTAGCTTGTAGGCGTTCTACTTTGGTAATATTTCTACGAATCAAAAACACCACACAAACCAAGAGTACGCCTGCGGCTAATATTTCAAAGAAATTAATCAAGAAAGTATAAAAACTACCCAGAATAGGAGCTAAGAGACGATGAGTACCCAAAATACCATCCAATACAATTTCCAATACTTCAACATTGATGAGTAAAAAACCAGCATAAATTACAAAGTGCAAAATACCAATGACTGGTCGGTCGAACATCTTCTTTTGTCCGAAAGCAATGCGTAGCATCGTCTTTAGTCGTTCAGAAGGATTATCCGAACGGTCTTCAGCTCTGCCCAACTGAATAGTCTTTTTTATGATTTGTATGCGTTTTGAAATAAAATAAGCCGCCAAACCGAAAGCTGCGACGAAGAGAATTTGTTGGATGATTTGCATAATTCAGGAAAAATAAGTTTTGGTACTTATTTATTTTAAAAAATTCATCAGAACCATTTTTGATGAATTCAAGATAAATCTTGTACTTTATTTAACAATTTACTGATTTTATTGTGTGATACAAAGATGTTGATTTTCTTATTGGTATGCAAGCATACTATTTAGAAAAATATTTAAAAATTTTTGAAATTATTTTCAGAAAATGTTTGGTGTTAAAAAAAAGTTTCCTACCTTTGCAGTCCCGAAACACAGGCGGGATTCAGGTGAAGTAGCTCAGTTGGTAGAGCATCGGACTGAAAATCCGTGTGTCGGCGGTTCGAGTCCGCCCTTTACCACAAAAAACCCCTTAAACGTAACGTTTGAGGGGTTTTTGCTTTTCGGGGTAGCTTTGGGTGACAGTTTTTTACAAAGAATTTCAAACCACCTCCAATTTCAATTCTTTTCCCAGTCCCAATTCTACAATTTTATGCAAGGTTTCTTAAAGTCCTGACTTTAGAAAGAGCTAATTGTTAATTCTGAAAATGTATTTCCCCCTTCATCAAATACAGACTAAAAGAGTATATTTGAGTAAATAAAATAAACGTATTGACTTGCAGATTTACGAGGCTATATCTTTTCAGGAAATTGTGGGTGTTGGTGGTTCTACTTATCCGTGGCGAGTGTTGGTTGTAGATGAAAATAAGCACATCAGACCATTTTTAGCTAAGATATTTACGAAACGGCAACTCCTACAGCAACATGCTATTGCCAAAGAATTATTTGGTAATGTGTTGGCTCGTGAGTTTGAATTAAATGTTCCAGAAGCAGGGTTAGTGAATTTTTCAGAACCGTTTGTTGAGTATCAACTCCGACAGGCTGAAAAGGATATACTTTCACAAAGAGATAATGGATTGAAATTTGGTTGTGAGTGGGTTAATGGAATGCAGATTGTTGATACAAATAACTTAAAATCCCATTTAAAAGATTATGATTTGGCTACCATTTTTGCTTTCGATAACTTTGTACTCAACTTAGATAGAGGTGGATACCGAAACAAACCAAATCTGTTAATTAATGATGAACATTTTTTGTTGATTGATCATGAACAACTTTTTTACTTTTCAGATGATGTCAATGCTTCCGACAATCCAGTAATCACAGACTTCAAGAATAATATTTGGAATTATCAGGCTGAAAGACATTTATTTTATCCCTTGTTGAAAAGTTTATCACCACGAGCAAAAAAGGATATTTTTGGTACGTTCTGGTATTATCTAAAAAACTTAGATACTAATATTTTGGATGAGACGGCATTTTTCCTAAGTCAACATCAAATTTCGATAGGGAATTTTGATTTGATAAAAGAATATATTTATGAAATAAAGTCCAAACCTGATAAGTTTTGTGATTTATTGATTCAAAAGATTGCTTGAGTCAAGAAGAAGTAAAAGAGTTTGTCTATTTAGTCGTATATATTTGGAATTGAAATAGCAAATAAAAATTACCTAATGCCTAAAATTATAGGCAATTAGAATAATAATTTAAAGATTTTAAATCTTAATGAAATAAAGATTGAAACAAAAGATGAATAACATTTTTCAATATAGCCCTCTGCAATATCACTATAATTCAGCTTCTGGAGAAGTATTGAATGTGGGCTTATTGGTATTGTTTCCTGACCAACAAAAAATTGCTTTTGTTTATCCAGAAAAACTAAATCGTCTTCGTTATGCCTATCCGAATAGTATTGCAGAACGTACTTTAAAAGCTTTTTTAAAGGGTATTGATGGCAAGGTTCATGCTCTGAATCGTCAACCTGAAATTTTTAATGACTACAAAAAACGCCCAATTGAATTTATTAATAATGAACTTTTAATAAAAGATGCTTCTGCATTGCAGTTTGGGGAAATTAAAACAAGTATTCTCTACACAGAGAATATTAAGGATATTATAACACAGTTAAAAGATTTGTACTTGTCTTTTTATGAGGTTGAAGAAAGTCCTTATAAAATCCATACTGAGGAGTATTTGATAAAAGAGTATAGAAAGAAAATAAAGTTAGGTAACGAGCAAATTTTTACTCAAAATAAAATCGAAGAAAATAAAAGGATAGGAGAGTACTCTTTCCCGTTTGCTTGGCAGAATGGTACATATAATATTGTAAGCCCAGTAAGTTTAGATTTAAAAATGCCTGAATCTATCATCAGAAAGGCAACGCTAAATTTTGGTAAATTTACACTTCTGCAAAGCTATGCAGATGAAAACAAGGCAATGTTTGATATTTTATTAGCAGAACCAAAGCAGAAATCACTTATAAAAAAGTACGATGAAGCCATTACAATTTTAGAACAAGTAAAGTGTGTAAGGCTTTGGGCAGAAAACCAATTAGAGGAATATTCCCAGCGAACTTTGGAAGCGTTAAATTCATAAATCTAAAGAGAACCGAAAAAATGGTTCTCTTTTTTTATGGGTACTACTTACAAATATGCGTTTGACAAACCATTAAGAGTCTGTTGTTGTATGCTTATTTTAAACTTCACTTCAAAATTATTCAAACCCACCCATAGAAAAATATTATCTTTGGCATTGCAAACAAGCAAATCAAAATTTAATCATGAACTACATAGAAGTAAAACTAAACATCAACCCAGAATTTTCGGATATTTTCATGGCGGAGTTAGGTGAAATTGGCTACGAAACTTTTACCGAAGAAGCGGAGGGTTTGAACGCTTACATTACGGAGGACTTGTTTTCGGAAGAAAATCTGGATGAAATTATGGAGCGTTATTTAGCGATGACTCCTATTAGTTATAGCTACTCGACTTTAGAAAAAAAGAATTGGAATGAGGAATGGGAGAAAAACTATGAGCCAATCTTAGCCGCAAATGGTCGTGTAAGAGTACGTGCGAATTTCCATGAACCTGACCCAAGCATTCAATATGAATTGTTGATTAATCCAAAAATGTCGTTTGGAACGGGGCATCACGAAACTACTTCGATGGTGTTGAGTTTACAAATGGAGATTGACCACCAAGCGAAAAAAGTATTAGATGTTGGTTGTGGAACGGGAATCTTAGCCATTTTTGCTTCAAAATTGGGAGCTTCAGAAGTAGCTGGTTTTGATATTGAAGAATGGGCGGCTGAAAATTCTCGTGAAAATGTACAATTGAATGATTGTGATAATATTGTGATTCGTCAGGGAACAATCGAAGATGAACCTGCCGACCAATACGATATTATTTTGGCAAATATCAATCGTAATATTTTGATGCGTGATATTCCGAAATATGTTGAATTTATGAAAGCTGCTCCTTCAAAATTAATTGTAAGTGGTTTTTATCAGCACGATATTGAAGATATTGAAAAAGTAGCCAACGAATCAGGTTTAACAAAAACACATACCGAAAACAAAAACAATTGGGCAGCGGTGATTTTTGAAAGAAAATAATTGGCTTTCGGCAGTCAGCAATCGGCTTTCAGTTTTTTTATTGAAGCCAAGATAAAAAGTAGCGGCAACCTTCACGGTTGCCGTTTTTGTTTCCTTAATACCGATAGCTGACAGCCGAAATCCGAAAGCTCTTTACCCCCTCACCAATCCTTCCGCTCGTAAGTAATCATTTGTCAAAACTTCTTTTTCGGGGTTGAGTACTTTTTGTTTTAATACTTCACAGACAAACAATTCATGGTCGCCAGAGTCGATACTTCCCACACATCGGCATTGGATATAGCCAATAGCTTCGGTTAAAAATGGACAACCTCTTTCATCTATTTCAAAAGGAAGGTTGACAAATTTGTTAGAAGTTCTCCCACTTTTTCTACCGAGTTTAGGAATAAGTTTCTTGGCTTGGTCTTTCGCCAAAAGATTTACATTCAATATCATGCTTTCTCGTACCAATGCGATGGTATAATCCGTTTTGTAGAGAGCCACAGTGATAAATTTTCCTTGCATTGCACTTTGCATAACCCAAGTAGCAATGTTGGCATTGATTTTTCCTAATGGTGAAACCGTTGTGATAGAATGCACATCGTAATTTTTGTATTTTAGTAATGCTTTAGCCATGAGTAGTATTTTTTTAGGAATTTTTAAATTATAAAACGGGTCATTAAACAACTATAAAAGCTTGAATTTTAGTGACCATTTACTCAATTACTGATATTTATTTGACTTGATTTTTACAATTTGATGTAACTTTGAAAACTGTTAATCAAAAAAGTTGTTTAAAGAGATGGAGGTAATTAGTAATTCTTCTGATATTGAACTGTTTCGGGTAGATACTCCTTCGGAAGGAGATGCCCGAAGAAAAATGAAGAAAATGAAATCATTTCAGATTCCTGATCTATACAAGAGTACTATCATCGGTGGTATCAAAGAGAAGCGCCGTTTGGAGGATAAGCTCAAAAAAGATTTCACGCCAACAGTCTTGGATTATGGTGTTGTAAGATTTTTGATTTCTAGGCACTTTGGCTTTTGCTATGGCGTCGAAAATGCAGTTGAGATTGCTTACAGAACGATAGAGGAAAATCCTGATAAGAGAATCTTTCTGCTATCAGAAATGATTCATAATCCTGATGTAAATGCCGATTTATTGAGTCGTGGCGTGAGTTTCATCATGGATACTTCTGGCAAACAATTGATTCCTTGGGAGGAATTGACTGCTAATGACGTAGTAATTGTGCCAGCTTTTGGTACAACAGTTGAAATCCAACAACGTCTTTCAGATATTGGTATCAATGCTTATCAATACGATACTACCTGTCCTTTCGTAGAAAAAGTATGGAATCGTGCTACAGCGATTGGTCAAAAAGATTACACCATTGTGGTGCATGGAAAACCTGCGCACGAAGAAACCAGAGCTACTTTTTCTCATGCCAAAGAAAATGCGCCTACCATTGTTGTAAAAGATATGAAGCAGACCATCGAATTGGCGAAATACATTATTGGCGAAAAACCTACTGAACAATTTTACGAAGAATTTAAAGGTCAATACTCTGAAGGTTTTGATGTAAAGAAAGATTTACAAAGAATCGGCGTGGTGAATCAGACTACGATGTTGGCTTCGGATACGCAAGGAATTGCAGATTATTTGAAGCAAATCATGATTCAGCAATATAACATTGAAGGTTCTGATGTAACGGCTTATTTTGCTGATACTCGTGATACGCTTTGTTATGCTACCAACGATAATCAAAGTGCTACTTATGGTTTATTGAAAGAGGAGGCCGATTTAGTAGTTGTTGCGGGTGGTTATAATTCATCAAATACTTCACATTTGGTAGAATTATGTGAGCAAAAATTGCCAACCTATTTTATTTCTTCTGCCGATAAAATCCTGACAGAAAATCTTATCAGTCATTTTGATTTACATTCAAAAACTGAAAAACATACAAGTGATTTTTTACCCAAAAAAGAACCAATGACGATAATGCTTACTTGTGGAGCTTCTTGTCCTGATGCAGTGGTAGAATCAATTTTATTGAAATTACATTCGTTTTTCCCTGATGCACAGCCTATTCAAGGCTAAGAAATTTTGTTGAATTGTGGTTTTATCACGATTCAACAAAATACATTGTTTATTCCTTTTTAGCTTAAAGCTTCCTCTCCCTTATTTTATTCACATCTTATTTTTGTATTCAACGGGAAATTTATTGGGTCAAGCCCTTTCACAATATAGGGTATTTTTACTTCCAGAAGTCTATACTAGATATGAGTTTGGGTTAAAATAATTTATATTTTGTAACTTAAAACCATAATTTACTATTTCGGAAATTTAAATTATGGATTCGGGTTACAAACGGTAGAAATAACTTTTTATAACTTGATATTTAACTAGTTAATAAAACCACATAACTCAGCCTAATCCCTAGATTAAAAACCCTTTTATTTGTATTCCTAAATTAATCATAACATAATGCAAAGACGTTCGGCAATCAAAAATTTAGCTCTGACGATAGGTGGAACAATTGTTTTACCAGCGTGGGCAAATGCGTGGAGCAAAGAATCGATTCAAAGTGGTGCTTTTAAGATTACTTATGCGCAAGAAACTTTATTGGCAGAAATCGTAGAAACGATTATTCCAAAAACAGATACTCCAGGAGCCAAAGAACTGGGTGCAGATAAATTTATCTTGAAAATGGTAGCAGATTGTTACGATAAAAAATCTCAAGATATTTTTGCGAAAGGAATGGTTTCGGTAGATGAGTTATCGAAAAAAGAAAATGGTAAAACCTTTGTAGAAAGCGATGCTAAACAAAAATTAGATGTATTGAAGAAAATGAGTACTTCACCAAACAGCGACGAAAAAGGTTTTGTACAATTGGTAAAAGGTCTGACAATCGACGGTTACTTAGTTTCTGAATATGTGATGACCAATCTAAGAATCTTTGAAATGGTTCCGGGTCGTTATCATGGTTGTGTGCCAATCAAGAAATAGTACTAAAAATTTGCTTGACAACTTAAACGTCTAAGCTATTATTCACGGTCTCAAATTTTATCTCAAGAAATGTCCAATTTAAATATAGATGCTATTAAAAACCAAACTTACGATGCCATCGTAATTGGTTCAGGAATTAGTGGTGGCTGGGCTGCCAAAGAACTTACAGGAAAAGGATTACGCACATTGGTTTTAGAACGAGGAAGAGATGTAAAACACGTAATAGACTATCCAACTACTTTGATGCAGCCGTGGGAATTTGAACACCACAATCGTATCAAAAAAGAAGTAAAAGATGCCAATCCAATCGTTAGCAAATGTTATGCTTTCTATGAAGGCACAGAACAATTTTTTGTAAAAGATGCCGAACATCCATACATACAAGAAAAGCCTTTTGATTGGATTCGTGGCTACCAAACGGGTGGAAAATCTTTACTTTGGGCTCGCCAGACACAACGTTGGTCAGAATATGATTTTCAAGGGCCAGCTCGTGATGGTTTTGCCGTAGATTGGCCAATTCGTTATGCTGACCTTGCTCCGTGGTATAGTTATGTGGAAAAATTTGCTGGTATTTCTGGTAATAAAGATAATGTAGCTAGTTTGCCAGATGGTGAGTTTTTAGCGCCACATGAACTAAACTGTGTAGAGAAATACTTCAAAGAACAAGTAGCGAAGAACTATAAAGATCGCCATATTATTACTGGTCGTTGTGCGCATCTTACTTCACCAAAACAAGTACATTACGACCAAGGAAGAGCGCAATGCCAAAGCAGAACGATTTGCGAAAGAGGTTGTCCTTACGGTGGATACTTCAGCAGTAATTCTTCTACTTTACCTTGGGCTGCCAAAACGGGTAAATTGACTTTGCGTCCGCACTCGGTAGTTCATTCTATCATTTATGATGAGAAAAAAGGCAAAGCTACAGGTGTGAGAGTAATTGATGCTACGACCAACCAAATGATGGAATTTTATGCAAGAATCATCTTTGTAAATGCGGCGGCTTTAAATTCAAATTTGATTTTGTTGAATTCAACTTCACACCGTTTCCCGAACGGATTAGGAAATGATAGTGGAGTATTAGGAAAATACATAGCCTTCCATAATTACACAGCAACTATTAATGCGGATTACGAAGGGTTTTTGGATAGTACAACCGATGGACGTAAACCAAATTCAGCGTATGTTCCTCGTTTTAGAAATGTTGAAAAACAAGAAACAGACTTCTTGCGTGGTTATGCGGCAGGTTTCTCGGCGGGGCGTTATCAACACGATGATAGAAGTGGCTTAGGAGAAGATTTGAAGAAAGCTTTATTGAAACCAGAATATAACAATGTTTGGAGCGTAGGCTCGCACATGATGGGCGAAACTATTCCGAAAGAAAGTAATTATGTAGCTTTGGATAAATCGAAAGTTGACCCTTGGGGAATTCCTCAGTTGAAAATTTCGGTTGAATATGATGATAATGACCGTAAAATGGTTAAAGATTTCTTTGAACAATTCACAGAAATGTACACCAAAGCAGGATTTAAAAATATCAGAACGAACGATTCAAACCGTACTCCTGGTTTAGATATTCACGAAATGGGCGGCGTAAGAATGGGAAAAGACCCAAAAACGTCTATTCTGAATAAATGGAATGCGATTCATAGCTGTAAAAATGTTTTCGTAACAGATGGAGCATCTATGACGTCAACATCAACCCAAAATCCATCACTAACTTATATGGCAATGACGGCTCGTTCAGTTGATTATGCCGTGAAAGAAATGAGAAAAGGGAATTTGTAAGTTTTTAGCTATTAGTGATGAGCTATAAGCTGTGAGATTTTAGAAAGAATAGAACAACAAAAAAGGGTAAGTGTCCAATTTAGTACTTCCCCTTTTCTATAAGTAAACTATTAATATAAAAAATCTCAAAGCTTATAGCTCATTTCTCAAAGCTAACCTAATAGCTAAACCTTAAACTTCTCTCTCGAAGTTCTGATTTCTGGTAAATGCTCATTTGCCCAAGTTGCCAAACTATTGATATGAGGCACAAGACTAAAACCTAAATGCGTTAATTGATATTCTACTCTTGGCGGAATTTCAGGAAATACTTCTCTTGAAATTAAACCATCTGCTTCCAAAGACCTTAAAGTAACCGTCAGCATTTTTTGTGAAACATCCCCAATCGTTTTATGAATTTCATTAAAACGCATCGTACCAGTTTGTCCCAAAACCATCAAAACAAGTATCGACCATTTATCACCAAACCTATCTAATACATTTCTAACAGGACAATTTGGCGAAATTGTAAAATTATCTAAGATTTTATCCATTTTAATTGATTGATTATCAGTAATACTAACATCAAAGTAAGTATCGCACTTTTTCGTACCTTCTTGATAGATAAATACTTAGTCTATACCTTTGACTTACCAAAAGTAACTTAATTACTTTTAGTTTGCAAAAGGATATTCAAAATAAACAATTAAAGAAATGAGTAAGATATTAGTAACAGGAGCAACTGGCGGATTAGGAAGTGCAGTTGTTAATGCTTTATTAGCCAAAACAGAGGCTTCAAACATTGCAGTATTGGTAAGAGATGCCGCTAAAGTAGAAACTTTGAAAGAAAAAGGAGTAAGTGTTCTTGTGGGTGATTATAGTGATTTTGATTCATTAGTGGCTGCATTTCAAGGAATTGATAAATTGTATTTTGTTTCAGGAAATGATATTCATAACAGAATTCCTCAACAAGAAAATGTAGTAAAAGCAGCCGTTGCTGCTGGAGTAAAACATGTAGTTTATACGAGTTTCCAACGTAAAAATGAAACGGCTACTTCTCCAATTGCCTTTGTAGCAGAAGGTCACTTAAAAACAGAAGAATGGTTGAAGGCATCTGGACTTACTTATACCATTTTGAAACACGGTTTATATACAGATTTATTGCCAATGTTTGTGGGCGAACAAGTACTTGAAACAGGCGTAATTTATCAACCTGCTGGTGATGGAAAAACAGCATTTGCTTTGCGTACAGACATGGCAGAAGCTGGAGCAAACGTGTTGATAAGTGAAGGACACGAAAATAAAATCTATAATATTACTGGTGCGAAAACTTATTCGTATCAAGACATCGCTAACATTATTTCAGAAATCACAGGCAAACAAATTATATATGTTTCGCCAAGTGTGGAGGAATTTACAAAAACACTTACAGAAGTAGGCGTTCCTGCTGAATATATTGGTTTGTTTGCTGGTTTTAGCGGAGCAATTAAAGAGGGAGAATTTGATGAAGTAAGCTCAGATTTAGCAGATTTATTAGGAAGAACTCCAGTAGATGCTGAAACTTTTTTACAAGGAGTTTATGGAAAGTAATTTGAAAATTTGAAGATGTGTCAATTTGAAAATTAATGCAAAACCCCGTTGTTGAAAACTTCAACAACGGGGTTTTATGTTTTAAAAAAACTGAAAGCTCAACGCTCACGGCTCACAGCTAAAAACTTACAAAGCCGCCAAAGCTTGTTCAATATCTTCTTTTAAATCGTCGATATGTTCGATACCTACCGAAATTCTTAACAATGTAGGTTCAACTCCTGCCGAAATTTGTTCAGCTTCTGAAAGTTGTGAGTGCGTTGTTGACGCTGGATGAATAATCAAGGTTTTAGCATCGCCAACATTTGCCAAGTGACTAATTAGTTTTAAACTATTCACAAACTTTTCAGCTTTGGCTTTATCGCCTTTTAGTTTAAATGAGAACACTCCTCCAAAACCACGAGTAAGGTATTTTTTCGCTAATTCGTGATATGGGCTACTTGCTAAGCCGGGATAATTTACAGCTTCTACTTCTGGATGTTCTGACAACCAATTTGTAAGAGCAAGTGCATTTTCACCAATTCTTTCTACTCTTAAAGTCAACGTTTCTAAACCTTGTAACAACAAGAAAGAATTAAACGGACTTTGTGCTGGACCCCAATCACGTAAACCTTCTACTCTGGCACGAATGATAAACTGAATATTCCCGAAAGGTCCGCCGATACCAAAAACATCATTCAAGACCAATCCGTGATAACTTGGAGACGGCTCAGTAAACTGTGGATATTTTCCATTTCCCCAGTTGAAAGTACCAGCATCCACAATTACTCCACCCATCGTAGTTCCGTGTCCGCCAATCCATTTAGTCGCAGATTCTACGATGATATGAGCACCATGTTTGATTGGTTGTGCAATGGCACCGCCCGCACCAAAAGTATTATCAACAATAATTGGCAAATCGTATTTGGCTGCTAAAGCCGAAAAAGCTTCGAAATCAGGAATACTGAAACTTGGGTTTCCGATAGTTTCCAGATAAATCGCTTTGGTTTTATCATCAATCAAAGCTTCAAAAGATGATACATCGTCGCCATCAGCAAAACGAGCTTCAACACCAATATTTTTGAATGAATTTTTGAATTGATTATACGAACCACCGTATAAAAACGAAGTAGTGATAAAGTTGTCGCCAACCGTCGTGATATTATTGATAGCGATAAACTGTGCTGCATGTCCAGAAGCTACTGCTAAAGCCGCTACGCCACCTTCCAATGCTGCTAAGCGTTTTTCAAAAACATCACTTGTTGGATTCATGATTCGGGTATAAATATTCCCAAATTCTTTCAAGGCAAAGAGGTTAGCTCCATGTTCTGCATTGTTGAACTGATAAGCCGTAGTTTGATAAATAGGTACTGCACGTGAATTGGTTGTAGGGTCGATTTCTTGCCCAGCGTGCAATTGGAGTGTTTCAAATTTCATGAGATTGTTTGTTAATTAGATTTAATAAATTCTATAAATTCGATAGACAAAGTTATAATTTTAATTTAATGTGTAGATATTAAGACTGTAAAATTTTATAAAATAATTAATGACAAGTAAATCAGTAAGTTATCGTTAATACTTCTTCAAAATCTTCTCGACGGCATCTAAATATCCGCCACCAAAAAGATTAACATGAACCATTAATGGGTATAAATTATAAAGTGGAATGCGGTCACCAAAACCATTTTCGATAGGATATACTTCGTGATAGGCTTCATAAAAAATGGGTTCAAAACCGCCAAACATAGTGGTAAAAGCTAATTCTGCTTCTCGCAAACCATAATAACAAGCGGGGTCAACTAAAGCTACCAAACCTTTGCTATCTGTCATCACATTTCCCGACCATAAATCGCCATGAAGTAAAGCTGGCTTTTCGTTTGGTATTAGGTTTGGTATTTTTTCGAAAAGTGTTTGAAATTTATCGTATAATTCTTGTGAAATCTTGCGGTCGTAAAGGGCTAAACCAGCTTGTACTTTCAATCTTTTTTCAATGAAAAACTGAACGCCATCTTCCATCCATTCATTATTTTGGCGTAAAGCACCAATATAATTATTAAAATCTAAACCGTGACTGTGGTGTGTATGTGTATGAAGTTTGGCAAGTTTTTGACCGAAATCTTGCCAATAGTTTTCTTGTTTATAACTTGCCGTCAAGAATTCAATCATCAAATATTCTTTATCCAAAATCTTTCCATAATTGATTACTTCTGGAATTGAAAGTACGTCCTTATCACGCAAAGTTTGTAAACTTTTTGCTTCCGATTCAAACATGCCATCGTGGTCTCCTTGATTCCATTTAATAAAATAATCGCCTTCGGCAGCTTTTACTTTTACAGCAAGATTAAAGTTTCCGCCATAAAAAAACTGAAAATCAAGTACTTCTGGATGATGTCCTAAGTTTTCAAAAAGAATACTTTCGATAAACTGATATTGTTCTTGCGTCTGAAAAGTCATACAAATATTGATTGCAAAATGTGTCGATTAGGATTTATTTATCTCCTGTCTTCTTGGGTTTATTCCAAAATTACGAGAAAACCGTTAAATTGCATGGATTGAACGATTTTATCAAAAACAAATTGTTGAAATTCATTTCAGCAGTTATCAGCGAAAATTAAAAAACAAAATGAAATACAAGAAACACGTTTTTATTTGTACGAATCAGAAAGATGCACCAAAAAAATGTTGTGGCTCAGAAAGAGGAAGCGCATTGGTTGATGCTTTCAAAGCATCTTTAAAAGAAAAAGGATTGTTGTCAGAAATCAGAGCACAAAAAACAGGTTGTTTAGATGTTTGTGCTTTTGGCCCAGGTTTAGTGGTTTATCCAGAAGGAGTATTTTACGGTAATGTTCAATTATCTGATGTTGAAGAAATCGTAGAAAGTCATTTAATTGGTGACCAAGCGGTTGAACGTTTGGTAATAGCTTAACATTATTTCCATTAATTTGAAACGGATTTTTCCGTTTCAAATTAACAATCAAAAACAAAATGTACAGAATTTATCCCACATTAATCAATTCATTTGTTTTGTATGAGCAACAAGTATTGGATGCTCAGGGTAATATTTTGGTGGATTTGTGGGAAATGATTGATAGAATTAACAGAGTAAAAAAGCCAACAACCGAAGCCCAACAAAAAGGTATTGATTTTGAAAAAGCAGTAGTGACGGGCGAAAATGAAGAATTATTTGGTGAAAAAATCATCGAAAAAGCTCGTGAATTTTTACCAGCCAAATACAAAACACAGTTTTACACAGAAGCCAAGTATAAAAATTGCTTGATTTACGGTTTTGTAGATTTAGTCGGTGGCGACCGTGCTGTTGATTTAAAATCGACCAGACTTTATGAACCCAATCGTTTTGCGTTGAATCATCAGAATTTGTACTTATTAGGCTTGCAAAAATGGGGCGTAAAAACCTTAGATTATATCATCACTGATTTTGAAGACGTATATCAAGAAAGATATGACATCAAAACTTACGATTTTACACCACTCTACCGACAAATAGACGCTTTCGTAGCATTTCTTGAACAGCACAGAAAATTAATCAAAGACAAAAAGATTTTTGATAAAAAAGGAGACAGTAATCAGTTGTCGTTGTTTTAAGATGGCTTTAGGCTATAAGCTATAGGCAGTAGAGTAGGTTTAAATTTTCTAATTTTTTTAAAAATTAAACCAAAAAATCTTCAAGTCTTTTGTCTTCAGTCTTGCTTCTTGTTTCTAAAATCTCAAAACTAAAGAATCCCCTTCAACTCAATCAAATCCCTCACTTCATGTTTAGGTTGTAAAGTAATATCTTGTTTTCTGCCATCTGGGTTAAAGAAAACCGTATCAATTCCAGCTTTGGTAGCACCCACAATATCGCTCTGAAAACTATCGCCAATCATGATACATTCATGAGGTTTTGCTCCAACCAAATCTAAAGCATATTCAAAAATACCCACTTCTGGTTTTTTGAATCCTGAATTTTGAAAAGTAACGATTTCTCGGAAATAGTGTTTAATCCCGCCAGAAGTCATTTTAATATCTTGTACTTCTATAAAACCATTCGTAATAATATGCAATGGGTACTTTGGGAAAAGGTAATCTAAAACAGATTTGGCGTTCGGTAGTAAATTGGGTTTGCGAACTGAAATGTTGATATAATTATCCGAAATTTTATCACAAAGCGAATAATCATAACAGCCTAATTCAGAAAAAACCATTCTAAAACGATTGTGACGTAATTCGGGCTGAGCTATTTTCCCTTGTTCATACAAATCCCATAATTGATGGTTGATTTCGTTGAATTTTAAGTAAAACTGATGCGAAGAAGGAATGCCATAAGTATGTAAATCGAAGTTTTGATATACTTCGTCTAAAGCTTGTTTAGAATTGGTATTATGATCCCAAAGCGTATGGTCAAGGTCGAAAAAAAGATGTTTGTACATAAGGATTTTTATACAAATATGCTGAGGTAAATCTTTGAAACAAAGTACTAAGCATTTTGTTTTGAAGGATAAAACCCGAATTAATTTGCAATAAGATATTCTTTTGTATAAATTCATAGTCTGTAAAAAACAATTTCAAGAAATCTAATTGAACTATAAAATGGCTAGTCAACCCACTGAAGAAAACCAGATAAATGTAGAATTAACCGAAGCAATGGCAGAAGGAGAATACGTGAATCTGGCGATGATTGCACACTCTCAAAGTGAATTTGTGATTGATTTTATCAAAATGATGCCCGGAATACCAAAAGCAAGAGTAAAGTCAAGAGTAATTCTTACCCCCGACCATGTGTATCGTCTTTTGAATGCTTTAAAAGAGAATATTCAAAAATACGAAGAGGCTTATGGCCCTATAACAGACGATAAAAACCAAGACGGATTCCATTTTCCAACAAATTATCGTGGTCCGATAGGAGAAGCTTAGATTAAACTATAAGCAACACAATTTTTAGCATTTTCATCAATAAAGCGTAAAATGAGTAATAGATTATGGTCTATTTGCTTGATTTACGCTTTATTGTTAAGACAATAATGAGTAGATAGTAAGTACTTTGAGGCTTTAAAATATATAAATAATTAAATATTGTGATACAATGAATCAAAAACTGACCAGAGAATATTTAGCGTCGAATGCTGAAAACTTGAGTAAACTTGTTGAATTACCTAACGATAAAATTTTTGAACTTCCAGAGAAAGTACTTCAATTTGGTACTGGAGTATTATTGAGAGGACTTTGCGATTATTTTATTGATAAGGCTAACAAAAAGGGAGTGTTCAATGGTCGTATAGTGGTGGTTAAATCTACAGACAAAGGTGGCACTGACGATTTCAACGAACAAGACGGACTTTTTACACATGCTGTAAAAGGTTTAGAAAATGGACAACCCGTTGAAGAATATATCATTAATGCTTCAATTTCTCGTACTATTTCAGCTCGTTCACAATGGAATGAAATCCTAGCTTGTGCGAAAAATCCTGAAATGCAAGTAATCATTTCTAACACAACAGAAGTTGGTATTGCTCTAGTAGAAAATGATAAAATCACAAATACTCCTCCACAATCATTCCCAGTAAAACTATTAGCCTTTTTATACGAGCGTTGGAAAGAGTTTAAAGGTTCTGCAAAAAGTGGAATGGTGATTATTCCGACTGAATTAATTGTTGGAAATGGAGATAAATTACAAGAAATTGTATTAGAACAAGCACATCGTAACGGACTTGAACCAGAATTTATCGAATGGCTTGAAAACCATAATTCATTCTGTAATTCATTAGTAGATAGAATTGTACCGGGAAAACCAGACAAAGAAATTTGTGAAGAATTGGAAAAGAAATTCTCGTATCAAGATGATTTGATGATACTTTCTGAGGTTTATCGTTTATGGGCAATTCAAGGCGACGAGAAAATCCGTAAAGTTTTATCTTTCGCAAGTGCAGATTCAGGTGTTATCATCGAAAGAGACATCGAAGTATATCGTGAATTAAAGTTAAGAATGCTTAACGGAACCCATACTTTAACCTGCGGAATGGCTTATTTATTAGGTTTCCGTTTGGTGAAAGATGTAATGAGTAATAGCTATTTAAGTAAAATTATCACCAATATGATGTTGGGCGAAGTTTCTTTAGCTATTCCTTATAAAATAGATCCTAAAGTTAAAGACCGTTTCGGTAGAATGGTTTTAGACCGTTTCCGTAACCCATTCTTACAACATAAATTATTAGATATTACGGTGCAATACACTGCTAAAATGAAGATGCGTAATATCCCTATTCTTTTACAATACTATCGTGAATTTGGAAAAGCACCAGAATTGTTTGCAATGGGTTTTGCGGCTTATTTACAATTCATGAAGGCAGAAAAAGAAGTGAATGGGAATTATTTTGGAGAATCAAATGGTGAGTATTATCCAATCAATTGTAATTTTGCTCCGTACTTTTATGAAGCTTGGGAAAATTTTGATTTAGATAAAGTATTATCCAACAGAAGTTTGTGGGGAGAAGACTTAACACAATTAGAAGGGTTTTCTGATGCAGTAAGAAAATATTTATGAAAAAAGTAGTCACTTTCGGTGAGATAATGATGAGGCTTAGTACGCCCAATCATGCTCGCTTTCAACAGTCGACAAGTTTTGATATTAATTTTGGTGGGGGCGAAGCAAATGTTTCGTCCTCATTGGCTATTATGGGTATTCCAGCGAGCCACGTTACTCGTTTCCCTGATAATGATTTAGGCGTAGCCGCTATCAATACTTATCGGAAGTACGGATTGAGTATGCAAGATGTAGCACTTGGAGGCGACCGTATCGGTATTTATTTTGTAGAACAAGGAGCAGCGATGCGTCCAAGTAAAGTAATTTATGACCGAGCCAATTCATCTTTTGCTACATTGAATCCTGCTGAATTTGATTGGGAGAATATTCTAAAAGATGCCCAATGGTTTCATTTCACGGGTATTACTCCTGCTATTTCAGCAAGTGCAGCTCAAGCTTGCTTAGAGGCTGCGCAAACAGCGAATCGTTTAGGGCTAAAAGTTTCTGCCGATGTAGGCTATCGTTCTAATTTATGGAAATGGGGCAAGAAACCCAATGAAGTAATGCCAGAATTGATTGAAAACTGCGATGTAATTATTTGTAGTAAAGGCGATGCTGAAGATATGTTTGGCATTGTGCCTAACGACGAAAAGAAGAGTTTCAAATCAGTTTGTCAACAACTTACAGATCGTTTTCCAAAGCTTAGGAAAATATTGACAACCAAACGAGGACAGATTTCAGCTTCGCACAATACTTTGGTAGGAAAATGTTGGAACGGATTTGAAATGCTAGAAACCAAGCAAATCAATATTCCAGATATTGTTGATAGAATTGGCGGAGGAGATGCTTTTATGGCTGGTTTTATTTATGGAGAAATCATTTATCAAAATACTCAGAAAGCAATAGAATTTGGAGTAGCAGCTTCGGCATTAAAACATACAATTGAAGGCGATTTTAATTTATCGTCAGTAAAAGAAATTGAAGCCGTGATGAACGGCGATGTAAGTGGAAAATTAAGAAGATAAAATAGCTATGAAATTTTCCAAAGAGACTTTGTATGACAAACTTAATGAAACACCCATTATGCCACTTTTCAATCATCCCGAAATTGAAAAGAGCAAAGCGGTAGTAAAAGCTTGTTACGATGGTGGAATCAGAGTTTTTGAATATACCAATCGTGGTGCTGGTGCAGATAAAGTTTTTGCCGCATTAGTAAAATACATTCGGAGTGATTTTCCAGATATGGCAATAGGTATTGGTACTATTTATAATGCTGAAGAAGCTGAATACTTTGTTAGCTTAGATGCAGACTTTATTGTTCAGCCGACATTGGATGCTGGAGTAGCTCAGGTTTGTCAAAAAAATGACATTGCTTGGTTCCCAGGAGTACTTACTCCCAACGAAATCTATAAAGCCTATCTATTGGGTGCAGATATTGTTAAAATATTTCCTGCAAATATTTTAAATCCTTCTTTTATTAAATCTGTTAGAACGGTGATGCCCCAAGTAGAAATGATGATCACTGGTGGCGTTGAACCCAATGAAGAAAGTCTAAATACTTGGCTGGATGCAGGAGCTAAATTCGTTGGAATGGGCGGACAGTTATTCCCTAAAGCAATTTTAGAAAGCAACAATTTTACTTGGATTGAAAATACAGTAAAAGAAAGTCTAAGAATTCTTTCAAACAGATAATCCTTCATCTACTTTGGTCTTTATCTTTAAATCCTGCTAAATTTTTTCCTCAAGGTTTTAAGATAATCTCTCACATTCTCATTAATTTTGTACTTTTACAAGAATATCTGAAAACAGGTGGTTTTAAATGATTAACTTTACACAAGACCTGTCATTAAAAATATTAATATAAAGAACAAAATCATAAAATGGGATTATTCAATTTCCTGACGTCAGACATTGCGATTGACCTTGGTACTGCCAATACGTTAATTATCCATAAAGATAGAATTGTGGTTGACGAACCATCAATTATTGCCCTTGATAAAGCCACCAATAAAGTATTGGCGATTGGTAACAAGGCGATGCAGATGCACGAAAAAACCAACGAGAATATCAAAACCATTCGTCCTTTAAAAGACGGAGTAATTGCCGATTTTACGGCTGCCGAATTGATGATTCGGGGAATGATTAAAATGATTGATACGGGAAACCGTTTTTTAACGCCTTCTCACCGTATGGTGATTTGCATTCCTTCAGGAATTACTGAGGTTGAAAAAAGAGCGGTAAAAGATTCAGCAGAACATGCTGGAGCTAAAGAAGTGTACATGATTCACGAGCCTATCGCTGCGGCAATTGGTATTGGAATAGATATTGAACAACCAAATGGTTCAATGATTGTGGATATTGGTGGTGGTACAACTGAAATTGCAGTAATTGCGCTTTCAGGAATTGTATGTGAAGCTTCTGTACGTATTGCGGGTGATGTATTTACTCGTGATATTGTTGACTATATGCGTCGTGAACACAATTTATTGATTGGCGAACGTTCAGCAGAATTAATTAAAATTGAAGTAGGTTCGGCTTTGCCAGAATTAGAGAATCCACCTGCAGATTATGAAATTCGTGGACGTGACTTAATGACTGGTATTCCAAAAGAAATTAAAGTTACTTATTCTGAAATTGCTTATGCTTTAGATAAATCAATTTCTAAAATTGAAGAAGCAGTAATGAAAGCCCTAGAGGTTTCTCCTCCTGAACTTTCAGCCGATATTTACCATAATGGTATTCATTTAACAGGTGGCGGAGCTTTATTACATGGTTTAGATAAACGTTTGGCAAATAAAACTAAATTGCCAATTCATATTGCGGATGACCCATTAAGAGCTGTTGTACGTGGAACAGGTGAAGTATTAAAACATCTTGACCACTTCAAGCCCATTCTCATCTCTTAATTAATCAAGCTAAGAAATGAGTAAATGAAAGAATGATATTTTTATGTTCTTTCGTTTACTCATTTTTACATTATAGACTTTTCCAAAATCAATTACTCCAAGATTCTTCTTTTAGCAAATGTATCAGTTAATCCAATTTATTTCTAGGAAACGAGCCTTCATTCTGTTTGCATTATTGGAGGTACTGAGTCTGTGGTTTTTTTATTCATACAATAATTACCCAAGTGCTGTGATGTTTAACACAACCAATTATTATGCAGCACAAGCTTTAGATGTTTCGAATTCAATTGTTGAATATTCAAATCTTAGAAAAGTTAATGATGATTTAAGTGCTGAAAACAAACATCTCTACGAATTGGTTGGAAAATTACAAGCCCAACAAACACCAATAGCTTTAACAAATATTACTTATAAAGCAGATTCTGCTGTGGCTGCTCGTTTTAAGTTTACAGTAGCCAAAGTAACAAATCTTTCAGTAGCACAATTCAATAATTATATTACGATTGATAAAGGTACTGCGGATGGTTTGGCTCCGGGAATGGGCGTAATTTCTTCAACAGGGGTAGTTGGTAAAATTAAATCTTGTTCAGAACACTATTCAAGAATAATTTCTATCCTTCATTCAGAATATACCGTTTCGGCGAAAGTTAAAAGTAATAACGAAATTGGTTCGGTAAAGTGGGATGGGAAAAATCCTTCTATTGTTGAAATGACTGATGTTTCAAGATATAAAAATGTTAGAGTAAAGGATACTATTATGACTTCCGACTTTAACTATGTTTTCCCTTCTAACATCGTAATCGGTTATGTCAGTAAAGTAGGTTTAAAGCCCGATCAAACTTTTCATGACATTAAAGTAAAATTGGCGACTGATTTTAGTACACTTTCTTATGTTTATGTCATCAATAATAAACTTGAAAAAGAACAGAGAGCTTTAGAAAGTACTGACAGCGAAGTAAAGAAATAAAAAACTGTTGTGATAATTGTGCATAGCTTAAACTCGGCAATTTAATTTAAGAATGACTCCAAGAAATATTTTTCCACAAATACTTACTTTTATTTTTTATCTTTTGTTGCAAATTTTCTTTGTCAGACAATTGGTATTCCTTAATCACGCATTTTGTTTTGTTTATGTAGCCACTGTTATTCTACTTCCTTTTGATATTAGTAGAGTTCAGCTAGTGTTTCTAGGCTTTATTGCTGGAATGTTTATTGATATTTTTTATAATACCATCGGTGCAAATGCCGCTGCGATGACTTTCATCGCTTATATTCGTACTCCCATTTTAGCACTATTAGTTCCACAAAGAGGCTATGACGAACGCCAAGTACTTAGTCTAAAATCAATGGGTTTATCTTGGTTTGTATCTTATGTGATGATTTTGACATTTGTTCATCATTTTATACTTTTTTCATTAGAAGCCTCAGATTTCGGACTTATTCTACCCATTCTAGCCAAAGTAATTGCCAGCACTATTTTTACAACCTTAGTAATTGTCATTATTCAATTTTTTAGAAAAGATTAGTCACCAATCATGATTGTGCCTTTTTGTCAGTAAAATGATAAAAATCATGCTTGGCAAGTTGTTTGTTTATAAAAAATTATCTAAAACAATGTAATGTAGATTCAATAAATTACTTGATAATGAAGGTATCATTTTCTATTTTTATCAAGTGATATTCAGCAGCAACCATGGACGAGCAAGAAGAAATTAAAATAACTCAAACCTATACTGAAGTAGAAAAACACAGAGTTTTCGAAAAAGAGTTTATGCCGTACATTGACTCAATGTACAACTTTGCCTTTCGTCTAACGAATGATGAAGATGATGCCAACGACCTTGTCCAAGACACATATCTCAAAGCATTTAGATTCATCAACTCTTTTGCTGAAGGAACTAATGCCAAAGCATGGCTGTTCAGAATCCTAAAGAATAGTTTTATCAACGACTTTAGGAAGAAGTCTAAAGAACCTTCTAAAGTTGATTATCAAGATGTTGAAACAACTTATAATTCTGAAGAAGACGCTGAAACAACCCAAACAGTAGATTTAAGAGCTGATACAGTTCAAGATTTAATTGGGGATGAAATTGCAAACGCTTTAAATGCTTTGCCAGTTGATTTTAGAACGGTGATTATCCTTTGTGATGTTGAAGGATTTACTTATGAAGAAATGGCGAAGATTTTGGATATTCCTATCGGAACCGTCCGTTCTCGTTTGCACCGTGCCAGAATGTTGTTGAAAGAGAAATTGAAATCGTATGCCAAATCATTAGGCTATGACGTAAATGCTGACAGCATGGCAGAATAAGTAGTCATGGATATAAAAAAATGAACTTTCAAAGGAATATTTTTTTTATTTTTAAACATAAGGGAATTTTTTTATAAACCTTCCTGTTGATTAACTACTTGATTATCACAAATAGTAACCCCAATAAAACGCCAAATTAAATTTGCTTAATCCAATAGAATAATGGTTTCCGAGGTTGAAAAAATTCAAAAAAAGACAAGCTGCGAGCACCAATCTGAGTGTATGAAATTAGTCCAGTTAATTGTGGATGGTCAGGCAACAGACGAGCAAATAGCGCAATTTAAGCAAAACATGGATAAGTGTTTGCCGTGTGAGAAAGGATATGAATTGGAGAAATGTATCAAAGAAACAATGCAATTGAAATTGGAAAAAAAATGCGTTCCTTCAAGCTTGATTGATTGTATCAAAAAGAAAATAAGTGCATTGTAATTGAGCTAGCTTGCTCTTTTGATAAAGGTTATTAAGTCCGTCGTGATTGTTACGATATACTTAATAGCCTTTTACTTTTAATTAATTAGGGTATTTTGTACCTACTTACTTGTTGAAAATTGGAAAACGGAAAGCTTATTATCTTCTCAGCCCCTTCTGGTTCGGGCAAAACTACTATTGTAAAGCATTTGCTTGCCAATAATGACAATCTTGGATTTTCTATTTCTGCTTGTACTCGTGATAAACGTGGACGTAACGAAGAAAATGGGAAAGACTATTACTTCATGACACCCGATGAATTCAAAGCGAAGATTGATAATGATGAATTTGTAGAGTGGGAAGAAGTATATCCTGGAGCTTATTACGGTACACTGAAATCAGAAATTGAACGACTTTGGGCTTCTGGAAAACATGTCATTTTTGATGTAGATGTTCGTGGTGGCGTGAAATTAAAAGAATATTATAAAGACAGAGCTTTATCAATCTTTGTAAAAGTGCCAAGTGTACAAGAACTAGAAAAACGTTTGCGTGAACGTGGTACAGATTCAGAAGATTCTATCTCGAAAAGAGTATTTAAAATGAATTTTGAAATGTCTTTTAAAGACAGATTTGACATCATTTTATTAAATGATGACTTAACAGAAGCTTTCAGAAAAGCACAAAAACTGTTTGATGATTTTACGAAAAAGCTTTAGGCTTTAAGCTTTGAGCCTTGAGCTTTAGGTTTTAAGTTTTGAGCTTTGAGCTTTGAGTTTTGATTTGCAAGATAAAATAAAGAAAATATTAATTTTTTATCTTAATTCTCATAGCTCATTTCTCATAACTCATAGCTTACAGCTCAAAGCTTACAGCTCATAGCTTACAGTTCATAGCTCACAGCTATATGAAAATTGGTCTCTTTTTTGGTTCTTTCAATCCCATCCATATTGGGCATTTAATTGTTGCCAATGTAATGGCAACCACTACAGATTTAGAGCAAGTCTGGTTTGTAGTTTCTCCGCAGAATCCTTTCAAGAAAAATAAATCTTTATTACACGAATTCGACCGTTTGGACATGGTTGAAAAAGCCATTACTGATAATCCTAAATTTAAGGTAACTAACATAGAGTTTTCGATGCCCAAGCCTTCTTACACGATTGATACGCTAATTCGTTTGCAAGAAAAGTATCCGCAACATGAATTCAAATTAATTATTGGTGGCGATAATCTAGCTCAGTTTCCGAATTGGAAAAACCACGATAAGATTTTAGAATATTTCGGTTTATATGTCTATCCACGTCCGAATTCAGAACCTAGTGATTTAGAAAATCATCCAAATGTACGTTTAGTCAAAGCTCCATTATTGGATATTTCAGCTACTTTTATTCGTGAATGTTTGAAAAATGGACAATCTATCAGTTACATGATTCCAGAAGCAGTAGAAGAGTTTATCTTGAGAAAAAAGTTTTATCTATGAAAATAAGTATTTTAGGTTGTGGTTGGTTAGGTTTGCCTTTGGGCAAATACTTAGTAGAGAATGGTCATGAAGTAAAAGGTTCTACTACTTCTGAAACCAAAATACCTTTGCTTCAAAGTGTAGGCATTCAGCCTTTTTTGCTTAAATTTTCTCCAGCAGTAGAAGGTGAAGAACTTGTTG
Source organism: Arcicella lustrica (assembly GCF_034930985.1). Classification (NCBI taxonomy): domain Bacteria; kingdom Pseudomonadati; phylum Bacteroidota; class Cytophagia; order Cytophagales; family Flectobacillaceae; genus Arcicella; species Arcicella lustrica. The sequence continues at coordinate 98,305 of NZ_JAYGIM010000005.1, read as the reverse complement.
AATTCCTTCAATCAGAAACATTAATTATTTGTATTCCACCTCGTGCTGGCAAGTATGGTGAAGATTATCATATCCAACAAATTCAATCTTTAATTCCTGCCATTAAAAAATCCAGTATTCAATCCATCATTTATACTTCTTCTACGTCCGTCTATCCAGATTTGAATAAAGAAATTACAGAAGAAGATGAAGTAATAGCTTCTTTCGCTTTGATAAAAGTAGAAGAATTATTAAAAGCACTTGATACACAAACAACTATTTTACGTTGTGGAGGCTTGATGGGAATGGAAAGAATTGGGGCGAAGTATTTTGCAGGAAAGCGCATCAATACTGGACAAATTCCTGTGAATTACATCCATCAAGATGATGTAATTGGCATTGTTTCAACGATACTTGAAAACGGTTTTTGGGGAGAAACTTTTAATGCTGTCTCGCCAGAACATCCTGTACGTGAAGCCGTTTTTCTTAAGAATTGTAAAGAATATGATTTTGAAATCCCAATTTTTGAAGAAGCTACAGAAGCCATTCCATTTAAAATTATCAGCCCGCAAAAGCTTATTGAGAAAACTGGCTATCAGTTTAAATATGCTAATCCTTTAGATTTTATATATTCATTTTAGTAGTTAGTGAATTGTGAGTTAGTGAATAATTAGACATCGGATTTCAGCTTTTAAAAATTTCCCAAAGCTGAAATCCGACATCCGAAATCCAAAAACTACTTCTTCTTCAATGTTGTTTCAAACAGTTTGAAAATTCTTTTGTACTCATCCATCCATGATGTTGGTTCTACAAAACCGTGATCTTCCATTGGATAAGAAGCTAATTCCCAATTCTCTTTCTTCAATTCAATTAATCTTTGTGCTAAACGCACGGCATCTTGGTAATGAACGTTTACATCAACCATGCCATGACAAATCAATAAATTGCCTTTTAAGCCATCAGCATAATAAATCGGCGAACTTTTACGATACGCAATGGAGTCTGTTTGTGGTTCATTCAAGATATTCGCTGTGTAAGGATGATTATAGGCTGCCCAATCTGTTACGGGTCTTAATGCTGCACCAGCTGCAAATACATCTGGCGTAGTAAACATTGCCATTAAAGTAATAAAACCGCCGTAAGAGCCACCATAAATCCCAATCTTTTTAGGGTCAACACCTTGGGTTTCTACTAACCATTTAGCACCATCTACTTGGTCGGTTAAATCTTTACCGCCCATAAAACGATAAATACCTGTACGCCAATCTCTACCATAACCTGCCGAACCACGATAGTCAATATCCAATACTGTATAGCCATTATCAACTAACATATTGTGGAACATATATTCACGGAAATACTGACTCCACCATTTATGCACATTTTGTAAATAACCAGCACCATGTACAAAAATTACGGCTGGTCTTTTGCCTTTTTCTCCTTTGCCTTCATACAAACGAGCATATACTTCTGCACCGTCTTTGGCAGAAAAAGTAATGACTTCGGGTTCACGCCATTTGTATTCTTTAAACTGTTGGCTTTGTGATTTCGTAATTTGGCTAGGCGGAGCATTTACTATATTATCCTGAATATATACTTCCCAAGGACGATTTGAATATGAATTCAAATAAGCCAATTTCGTTTCATCAGGCGAAAGTACTACTTGGTTCGAACCTGTCATTTTTGTTAAACGTACTCTATCGCCACCTGTTACAGCCATTCTATAAAAATGCTGTTCGCCCGGATGTTCTTCATTAGAAGTAAAGTAAAAATGCTGTTTGTCTTTTGATAATTGAAGACTTTGAATTTCAAATTTCCCTTTGGTTAATTGCTTTTTAGCACCTGTCGATAAATTAACTGTATAAAGATGAGAATAACCATCTTCTTCTGATTGATAATAAAGTGTTTGATTATCGCCTAAAAAGCCAATATTTCCTGTACTAAAATTAGAGCCAATCCCAGGACCGCCAATCCAAGCTTCATCTCTTTGACGGTCGATGGTTTTAAGTTTTCTGGTGGCAACATCTAGTTTTAAAATCCAACGGTCTTTATTGTCTTGGCTTCTTACTACTACCACACAGTATTTTCCATCTTCCGACCAAATCGGCTCATTAAAAATTACTTTTCTAGCTTCAGCTTTTTTATTCTTGGTCGTGTCTTTTTTGGCGTATTCACTCAAATAAGCTGGCTGTTCATCAATGCCTTCAATTTCTTTAGTTGATACTTGTAAAGCTGTATCTTTTTTAATGTCATAAACCCAAAACTCATAAGTAGGCATTGGTGCACCTACCTTTGTTCTAGCAGGTAAATCTTCTGTAAAACCAGATTCTGTAACATAACTTGGTACTACAGCATTTTTTGCACCAGTAGCCGATTTTGTGAGTCGATAAGTAATATAATTTTCATCAGGACTCAAGGTCTGAATATCTACTCTTTTATCTTCAATATAAATCTCTTTGGCACGTTTTGGCAAATCTTCTTTGGCAATTGCCTCTCCTTGTTTTTTCTTATCGGCACGTTCTTTTAATACTTCAAAAAGACTTAACTGGTCTTTCTTGAGCCATTTTTCTTGTTCGTTAGCTTTTGTTTCCGTTTTCTTAGTGCCAGTCAAGAAATTACTTAATTGCTCTGTTTCACCAGTGGCAAGATTAAAGCTGTATAAATTACTTGCCTTGCTGTAAATGATTTTACTTTCTTTGCCATTAAAACTAGGATTACTTTCAGCCTCTACAGTATTGGTAATCTGACGAACCGCCATTGTTTTGCAGTCTAGTAAAAACAAATCTCCATTTTTGGTATAAATCTTTTTTGAGAAATCTCGACTATAAACACCATTAAAAGAAGGCAAAGCTCTACGAGTTTGCGGAGGAACTTTAAAAGGCTTTTTTTCAGTAACCGAAGCACTGTATAAAGAATCAGCCTTATTTCGGAAAGGATTCCAGTTGAAGTAAATCATTCGGCTATCTTCCGACCAATTAATAGAAGAAGGTAAAGCACCAATGGTAAATTTAGGGTCTTGCATGATATGCTCGATACTCAGATGTTGGGCATTGAGTTGCATACAAAAGCAAGTAATGGCAATTAACGTAAGGATTTTTTTCATGTTGATGATTTTTTACTGTAAATATAGTTTTTAGGGATAAAACAAATCTAAGCAAACAAAACAATTGATGCAAAAAGTATGAAGCTTGATATAATTTACATAAAGCTTTATACAAATTATATCAGCATTTATGCTTTACACATAAAGGTTTATGTGTAGCCTATCAACGTTGATACTTTTTATATAAAACTTTATCAAAATTATATCAAGCTTTATGTAAATTATATAAACGTTGATGTAATTTATATGAAGGCTTATATGATTTTGATAAATGATGATATGTTGTGGAAAAGAGTAGTTAGGGAGTTGATTAATGAATATTCTATGAATTAAGTTTTTTTAGTAGTTGCGTAGGTTTTGATTGGTTCAGCTTTGACAACTTTTAAAAAGTTGTCAAAGCTGTGGAAATTGGGAATTTAAAACATTACAAATTCAATCCCCATTCTTTAATTTTAGGAATCAAAGTATCAATATCGCCTGCGCCAACACTAACGATTAATTCAGGTTGTTTTTCTTTGAGGAGGTCTAATACGGCTTCTTTGCTACAAAGTGTTTTGTTGGGAGAAGTTACTTTATTGAAGATAATATCAGAAGTAACGCCTTCAATTGGCAATTCTCTGGCTGGATAAATATCTAGTAAAATCAAATCGTCGGCTAAACTTAAACTTTCAGCAAAGCCTTCTTGGAAATCACGAGTACGAGTAAACAAATGTGGTTGAAAAACTACTGTTAATTTATGTTGTGGATACAATGCTTTTACAGAAGATAAAAACGCTTGAATTTCGGTAGGATGATGTGCATAATCATCAATATAAACAATTTTCTCTGAACGAATATGGTATTCAAATCTGCGTTTTACGCCTCCGAAAGTACAAATGCCATCTTTGATTTGTGCTGGACTAAGCCCTACTTCTAAAGCCACTGCTGTAGCCGCTAAAGCGTTTTCCACATTATGGAAACCGGGTGTTAATAAAGTACAATCTTTGATGATACCATTTGGATAAACAATATCAAAAATCATTTCAGCATTTTCAATTCTTAGATTTTCAGCATAGAAATCTCCTTCATTTAATGAATACTCTGTCGATTCATTGTTGGTGAAACCTGCTAAATTCAAACCTTTGCGCTGATATAATTTACCACCATCTTTCAGTTGTGATACAAATAATTGGAAAGATTCCAGTAATTGGTCGTGGTCACCATAAATGTCTAAATGGTCGGCATCGGTAGAAGTAACAATGGTTAAGTTGGGATATAAAGTAAGAAAAGAACGGTCGAATTCATCGGCTTCTACTACACAAATTACATCTTCTGGCGATTCGTTAATCAAGAAATTTGTGCCATAATTCTGGGTGATTCCTCCTAAAAAAGCAGTAACATTTTTACCTGCATTTTTTAGAATATGCGAAACCATTGAAGAAGTAGTGGTTTTACCATGTGTACCCGAAACGGCAATGGTATAAAAGCTTTTGGTTAAAAGTCCCAATACTTGTGAACGCTTCATCAACGTAAAACCATTGTCTTTTAAATAATTAAATTCAAGATGGTCTTTCGGAATGGCAGGAGTGTAAACAATAAGTGTTTCTTCTTTATTAGCTAAAAATTCAGCGGGAATCAGATTAATATCATCTGAGAAGTGAACGGGAATTCCTTCATCTTGTAAAGCATTGGTTAGTGGAGTAGCAGTTTTATCATAACCAGCCAAAGAATAGCCATTGGCAATAAACCAACGTGCAATTGCCGACATGCCAATGCCACCGATTCCAAGAAAATAAATGTGTTTTAGGGCTTTAAGATTCACTTTCATCAAGGGTTAAATTTCTATTATGGCAAAGATATTTAGTTTTTTATAATTATTACCAAAGGCTTTTGTGGCTGTAGTCTTCTGAAAGATTATTTTCAAAAAAAATGTAGAAATTCAAAACAAAATCATTTTACAAAGACTTACCATCATCAGTAAGTTTAAATTTATTTGTAAAATGACTAATCTTTCCCCACAAGTCCATTGTGATACTTTCAAGAATGTACACTTGGTGAGTCCACTGCTACATGCCTATGAGTTTACTACTAGAGCAAGCAACAACATTACTGAGTATGAATTTTTAGAAGAATATGCTAGAAACCGTGCTTGGCATTTTAATTTAAGTAAAATCAGAAGCTTTTTGAAACATAGAGAAAATGCGATAGTTATTACTTGTCCGAACGAAAGAATAGAGTGGGTCAACAAAGGTTTTACTAGAATGACTGGTTATGGTGCTGATGAAGCTGTTGGAAAATTTCCGAATTTTCTTCAAGGAATTGAAACGTCGGAAGTAATCAGAAAAGAAATTAGAGAAAAGCTAGCTATCAAAACATCCTTTTCAGGAGAAGTACTTAATTACCGAAAAGATGGAGAGAAGTATTTGTGTAAAGTAGATATTGTGCCGATTTTTAATAATGATAAAGTATTGTGTAATTTTATGGCTTTAGAACGAGAAGTAAATTAAGGTTTAGAAAAACGATTGCTAATCCCATAAGGTGAAAACTTTATGGGATTTTTTTGTAACTTATAGAATCATTCGAAATCTGATAGTAAGACAAAATATTATTATTGATATTTATTAAAATATATACTGTTGATTTGGTTATTTATTTTCTTGATAAAATTATATTTGCAAAATAAAAATTAAACTTCTCGAAGAAAACACATAAATTTAATTCAAAGTGTAAATAGTAAAATGTAATTTCGCATTATATTATCTAATTGAACTATCAAGATTGAATAATTAACTGAATTATGTCCTATCAAAGAAAAACCAAAATCGTAGCAACAGTAGGTCCCGCTTCCGATTCAAAAGAAATGCTAGTTAAGTTTGCAAAAGCTGGCGTAAATATTTTCCGACTAAATTTCTCGCACGGAACTCACGAAGATCATTTGAATAGATTAAAAACTATTAGAGATGTTTCAGAAGAGTTAGGTATTAATCTTGCAGTTCTTCAAGATTTACAAGGGCCTAAAATTCGTACACAACTTGTAGAGAATAATGGTGTTACTATTACTGAAGGAAATAAATTGACATTCGTAATGGATGAAACTTTAATGGGAACTTCAGAGAGAGTTGGAACAACTTATACTTCTATGTATTTAGATGTAAATGTTGGAGAAAGAATTTTGATGGATGATGGTAATTTAGAAGTTAAAGTTTTAGAGATTGATAAAGAAAAGAAGGAAGTAATTACCGAGGTTATTTATGGTGGAGTTTTAAAGTCGAAGAAAGGTATTAACCTTCCGGGCACTAAAGTTTCTTTACCATGTTTAACTGAAAAAGACCTTAAAGATTTATATTTTGGTTTAGATAATGGTGTTGATTGGATTGCTCTTTCATTTGTTCGTACTGCTGCTGATATTCATGATATTAAAGACAGAATCAAGGCTTATGGAAAGAATACAAAAGTAATTGCTAAAATCGAAACGCCATTTGCGATTGATAATTTAGACGAAATCATCGAAGCTACAGATGCAATCATGGTTGCTCGTGGTGACCTTGGTGTTGAGATTGATGGTGCTAGAGTTCCTCATTTACAAAAGCTAATGGTTGAGAAATGTACTTTAGCTGGAAAACCAGTTATCGTGGCTACTCAAATGTTAGAGTCGATGATTACAAACCCTGTACCAACACGTGCTGAAACATCTGACGTTGCTAATGCAGTATTACAAGGTGCTTCTGCTACGATGTTAAGTGGTGAATCTGCTTCTGGAGCATATCCATTGAAAGCTGTTGAAACAATGGCGCATATTCAAGAAGTAGTTGAGCAACAACAAAATGAAATCAAAATCGTAAAAGGAGATGAAGCTTCAATTTACTTTAAGAATCACTCTTTAAGCAAAGGAGCAATTGAATTCCCTTTAAATGATCGTATGATTGCTGGAGCTTGTCGTTTAGCTCGTGATACTGAAGCAAAAGCAATTTTGTGTATTACAAATAGTGGTTATACTGCTTTCCGTTTGTCTGCTCACCGTCCTAAAGCGGGCTTATATATCTTTACTTCTAATAAAGCTGTTCAACAAGAAATGGGTTTATTATGGGGTGCAAATGTTTTCTATTATGAAACAAAAGGAAAAGATGTTGAAGCAACTGTAAAAGGAATGACAGACTTCTTGAAAGAAAAAGGTTTATTAGCTACAGGTGATACTTTCGTAACTACCTTAAGTGTTCCTTCTGATAAGAATTTGAAGACAAATACTGTTCAATTAGGTATTGTTGAATAGTATTCTTTAACATATAAAAAGGGCTAAGTCTTCAAGATTTAGCCCTTTTTTATTGCCGAAAAAGCAAGAAAACAAAAAAGCCTGACGAAATCAATCATCAGGCTTTTCGTTGTTATATTTATTTACTTAGAAATTGCGTTCTCCAGCTTCTCTTTTTCCTAACATTACTGCACCAACCATGGCTACAAAAAACAAGATAGAAACCAATTCAAAAGGAAGTACATAATCACGGTAAAGGATTTGTCCTAGCCCTTCAACCATCCCCGTTTGAGCATCGTATGCTTGAAGCCCAACAGCATTCTTTAAATCTACTTTACGTGAGGCTGCAATTAAGATTACTAAAAGTGTTCCGCCTAAAATTGCTCCAGCGAGTTTGGTCAATGTACTTTTCGAATCGGGTGAATTTTTACTTAAATCCATCATCATGATTACGAAGAGGAATAATACCATAATGGCACCTGCATAGACTACGATATTAACAGCCATTAAAAACTGGGCATTTAATAATACGTAATGACCAGAAATACAGAAGAATGTGAAAACCAAATACAAAACACTGTGTATTGGGTTTTTAGATAATATTACCATTGATGCACTCAGGAGTGTCAAGGCAGTTAGGAAGTACCAAAAGTTCATATTTTTAATGAATCGTTATCAGATATTACAAATAATTTATTTACAAAATGGCTATTTCCAACCTTCTCTTAAATAGCGATTATCCATTTTTTCAACCAATTTATCTTTTCCAAAGATTACTTCAGAACGGTCTTCAAAAACAGGAACCATTTTATCGTGTTGTAAATAAATGGCTTGTTTAGGACAAGCTTCTTCACATAAACCACAGAAAATACAACGAAGCATGTTGATTTCATATACACTTGCGTATTTCTCTTCACGGTATAAGTTTTCTTCGCCTTTTTTACGTTCTTCTGCAACCATTGAAATTGCTTCAGCTGGACAAGCTACAGCGCATAGCCCACAAGCAGTACAACGTTCTGCGCCTTGTTCATCACGTTTCAAGATATGATGCCCACGGAAAACAGGCCCTAAATAACGTTTTTGTTCAGGATAACGAATGGTTACTTTTTTAGAAAAGAAGTGTTTTAGCGTAGTAGCCATACCACCAACGATAGCTGGTAAGTAAATGCGTTCGGCAAAAGTCATTTCTTCTTGCTCTAAGACTTTGGATTTATTTGATAATTTCATAATAGTCTTCAAACCTTAAAGGAAAGAGTTTTTATTTTGAAGCTTAAAAATATTACGATATTTTAAGCTGTTGCTAATTTCTTTTTCTTGTATTTCATTTCACTGTAAGCAAAAGTTACCACTAACATGATGATAACGCCAGCCCATGATGCTCCAACTGTCAGCCAGTTTGAACCGCCATCATTTACAGTAAATAACATTGAGGCACCAGTCAATACAACATTGAACATTGCTAATGGAATTAAGCCAGTCCAACCTAAGCCCATTAATTGGTCATAACGGAAACGTGGAAGAGTCCAACGAACCCACATGAACACGAAAACAAAGAATAATGCTTTTCCGATTAATGCACCAACGCCAAGTAAAGTAGCGATATTTCCACCGAATTGAGTAGCTACATAATCATGTCCTGGATAGTCATATCCACCGAAATATAGAGTAGCCATTACTGCTCCTGAAATAAACATGTTGATGTATTCAGCGAATAAGTAAAAGCCTAATTTCATAGAAGAGTATTCAGTGTGATAACCACCAATTAATTCAGTTTCACATTCTGGTAAATCGAAAGGAGTACGGTTACATTCAGCAAAAGCACAAACGATAAAAATAACAAAACCCAATGGTTGATAAAAAATATTCCAATGACCATTTTGTTGCGTTTCAACGATAGATTTTGTTGAAAGTGAGCCAGAAAGCATCAAGATAGCGATGATTGAAAGCCCCATTGCCAATTCATAAGAAATGTTTTGTGAAGCTGCACGAATAGCACCAATTAATGAATACTTGTTATTTGAAGCCCAGCCACCGATTAAAACACCATAAACACCTAAAGAAACAATTCCAAATACCCAAAGGATACCAATGTTTACGTCAATTCCTTGCAAGTCTAGGATGATTCCTCCACCTAAATCTAATTGGTCACCAAATGGAACTACGGCTGATGTCATCAAAGCTGTAAGCATTGATAAACATGGACCAGCAATAAAAAGCCATTTGTTTGAATGAGCTGGGATAAAATCTTCTTTCATGAACATTTTTACAGCATCAGCAAGAGGCTGTAAAATACCGAATGGTCCAGCTCTATCTGGTCCAACACGGTCTTGCATAAAAGCAGCAATGATACGTTCAAAGTAAGTAGAATAGGCCGCTACACCAAGGGTAATAGCGAAGATGATTCCTACATAAATGGCTTTGGCCGTAAATAATGTTGATGTAATTTCCATATATCTAAATGAGTAAATAGCAAACTATCTACAATCAATTAATTTAATTGCTTTTGTGGGGCTAAAAATGAACGATCACGGTTGTCGTCAATCTTTTTGTATTGCTCTGCTGCTTGTTTTAATGGGAATGCTGGCGTGATTTTGTTCGCTCCATATTTATTGGCAGAAATTACCGAATTGTGTGGTACTTTGCTTGGTCCTTCGATAGTCCAATCAGAAGTCTTTTTACGTTCGAAACGGCAAGTATTACAGATAAATTCTTTTACTTCACCCCATTCGTTTTTACGAGCTGTTACTCTGATTACCTCGTCGCCTCTGTACCAAAGTGTTACTTTTCCAGAACATTTACCACAATCACAACTTGCATCTACTGGTTTCGAGAACCACACACGACTTTTGAAACGATATGTTTTATCTGTTAAAGCACCTACAGGACAAACATCAATAATATTTCCAGAGAAATCGTTATCAATTGCTTTTTCAATATAAGTACTAATCTCAGCATGGTCACCACGATTCATCACACCATGCACACGTCCGTCAGTAATTTGGTCTGCTGTGTAAACACAACGATAACACAAAATACAACGATTCATGTTTAGCTTGATATTCGGACCTAAATCAACAGGATCGAAAGTATTTCTTTCTTCAACTGTACGTGTTTTAGATACACCGTGCTCAAAAGTAAAGTTTTGTAAATCACATTCACCAGCTTGGTCACAGATTGGGCAGTCTAAAGGATGGTTCAATAATAAGAACTCAACGATTCCTTTTCTTACTTCTAATACTTGTTCGTTGATGGTGTTTTCAACCACCATACCTTCTTGAATTTGAGTAATACAAGCAGGCACCAATTTCGGCATAGGACGAGGGTCTTTTTCAGAACCTGCTGTTACTTTAACCAAACAACCACGGCATTTACCACCCGAAGCCTTTAATGGTTCGTAATAGCACATGGCTGGAGGTGCAATATGTGGCCCAATTTGACGAGCCGCTTGCATAATGGTTGTTCCAGGAGCTACGTCAACGGTGATGTTATCTATTGTAACTTTCATATAAAAGCTTAATATTTATTTGTCGATTAAAACATGGTTTTTCCAAAGAATAACCTAATTACTATAGTTCGATTCAGACGGTATTTCATTTATAATTAAGAAATACTTTCATGCTCGTTTATTTCTTCGATAATCTGTAATATCTGTGGGGCAATAATAGCAGCATCGTAATTTAATGCTTTTTCGTACATTTTTTGCCCGATTTCTTCTCTAAGTGTTTGCTCTTCAATTAAACTAATCAATTTGTTTTTGGCAGCAACAATATCTCCATAAGGAATAATTACTCTTTCATCTTGCTCTACATATTCAGGAGCACCGCCAGATTTATCAAAACATACTACAGGAATTTTATTTAAACTTGCTTCAATCATGACCAATGGATGCGGGTCTTCTCTTGAAGAAAGAAAGAAAATATCAAAACAAGACATATAATCCATGTTTTCCATCGTAGGAGCGATAACATGTACATGTTCTTGAATTCCCATTTTTTCTAAATCATACAAAATGTTTTGGTGTTCAACAGAGTTTTTTTGAATACCTATCCAAAGAAAATGTACGTCTTTCTTTTCACTAAGTATAGCATTGGCTACTGATAAAAAAGTATCAACTCCTTTTCTCCATTCAAAATTTCCGCAACCCCCAATTACAATAGCATCATTAGGAATATTCAGCCGTTTCCGAATACCTGATTGATCTGCATTATTGAGTTTTTCAAGTATATTACTTACTGATATAAATGGATTGACAACCGTAATTTTATCTTCCTCAATTTGATGATTTAAGAAGAGATTACTTTTAATCTCTTTAGATGCCGCTAGAAAATGGATACAATTTTCTACTTGATACTCCAAATCTTCTGGCAAAGTATATTTTTGAATAGAGTTTTCAAGTTCATGCACATATACCACAAATGGGCATCTCAGAAACTCTAAACTTCTTAACAAACCGCCATTGGCAATTGTATTAGAAAAAATTAAATCAAACTTTAATTCAGCAAGCTCTTTATGTTTTTCTTGATAAAAGGCTAATTTACGAAGCTTGTTTAATTTAAAAACTTTATCATAAATAATCCTTGAATATGGGTTTCTTTGAGTGTCTTTATCATCATATTCCCAAAGAATTACTTCAGCTACTTTATTGAATTCAGGAAGTAAAGAACCTCCTTTTGCTAATAAAAGATAGGTTTCAAAACCTTCTTGTTTTAAAGATTTTAAGAAATCAAGTAATACATATTGAGCACCCGCAACATTGGCGTCGTGTCCAATAAATAATATCTTTTTTTTCATAATCTTTAAATTATAAACTCCAACTAGCCCCTTCACGCATAAATACTGCTCCTTTTTGTGTTGCTTTTTCAGGATGTTTAATATGCCATTCAAACTCATCACGGAAGTGACGAATCGCAGCAGCAACTGGCCAAGAGGCAGCTTCTCCTAATGGACAAATGGTATTTCCTTCTATTTTCTTTGCAACATCTACTAACAAATCAATATCTTCTTGACGTCCTTTTCCATGTTCAATTCTGTAGAGTACTTTATCCATCCAACCTGTTCCTTCACGGCATGGCGAACACTGTCCGCATGATTCATGGTGATAAAAACGACCGAATGTCAATGTGTTATGAACAATACAAGTAGTTTCGTCCATTACCACAAAACCGCCAGAACCTAACATCGTTCCCGTAATAAAACCACCATCAGAAAGCGATTCATAAGTCATCAAACGATTTTCACCATTTGCTGTTTTTAAAATCAATTCTGCTGGAAGAATAGGTACTGATGAACCACCCGCAACGACAGCTTTCAATTTATGTCCATCTCTGATTCCGCCACACCATTCATCTGCATAAATAAAATCTTCAACAGTAATGCCAAGAGGAATTTCATAAACACCCGGCTTACGAACATGACCTGATGCTGAAATTAATTTCGTTCCTGTACTTCTACCTATACCAATTTTAGCGTATTCGTCGCCACCATTGTTAATAATCCAAGAAGTAGCAGAAATAGACTCTACATTATTAACTACTGTAGGGCATTGCCACAAACCTTTTACTGCGGGAAATGGAGGCTTATTACGTGGATTTCCACGTTTTCCTTCCAACGATTCCAACAAAGCAGTTTCTTCTCCACAAATATAAGCACCGCCACCTGGTTGAACGAAAAGGTCGAGGTCATAACCAGAACCCAAAATGTTTTTACCTAAAAGTCCTTTGTCATAAGCTTCTTGAATGGCTTTTTCAAGAATATTTACAACATACATTAATTCGCCTCTTACATAAATATAAGAAGTATTAGCTCCTAAAGCATACGACGAAACAATCATTCCCTCAATTAAAGTATGAGGAGATTTCATCATCAAATAATGGTCTTTGAAAGTACCCGGTTCTGATTCATCCGCATTACAAACTAAATAACGAGGAATACCTTCTGGTTTAGCCAAAAACGACCATTTCATACCCATCGGGAAACCAGCACCACCACGTCCACGAATACCTGATTTTTTTACTTCTTCAGTAACTTCATCGGGAGTCATCGTTTTTAAAGCTTTTTCAACAGCTTTATATCCACCATTTTTACGAAAAACATCAATAGTATCGATGCCTTGTACGTCAATATGTTCGGTTAATATTTTCATTTTTCTATTAAATTTGCTCAGCGATATTTCGCATCGAATTCAGATAAAGTGTATCAATTAATTAAGAGTACATTATTATTTTGACAACTCATCAATGATTTCATCAACCTTTTCGTTGGTCAAATTCATATAATATTTTTCACGAATTTGAAAGACAGGTCCCCAACCGCAAGCTGCTAAGCATTCTACTTCTTTAATCGTAAATTTACCGTCTGGAGTAGTTTCTCCGGTTTCAATGCCTAGTTTTTTCTTTAAGTGGTCATATACTTCAACTCCACCCATTAAACAACATGGCCCAGTACGGCAATATTCAATTACGTGTTCACCTACTGGTTCTAAGTGAAACATTGTGTAAAATGAAGCTACTTCATATACTTCAACAGGCTTAATTTTCAACAAGCTAGCCACATAATCCATCACTTCTGAACTACACCATCTCCACTCTGCTTGAGCCAAATGTAGAATTGGAAGTAAAGCAGATTTTTGCTTACCTTCTGGGTAACGTTTAATGATTTTATGAACTAACTCCAACGTATCCGCTGGAAACTGTATGGTTTGTGTATTTGTCATGTTTTAGTCTGAATTAAGCAAAAATTACACGTCTAATTCCCCGGCAATCACATTCATAGACGACATCGTAACGATGGCATCAGAAAGTGTTGAGCCTTTAATCATTTCTGGGAATGCTTGATAATAAATATAGCAAGGACGACGGAATTTCAAACGATATGGTGCACGGCCACCATCTGATACTAAATAAAAACCAAGTTCGCCATTACCACCTTCTACTGAATGATAAACTTCTCCAACTGGAGCGTCAATTTCACCCATTACAATTTTGAAGTGATAAATCAATGCTTCCATGTTATTATAAACCTCTTTTTTCTCTGGTAAATAATAATGTGGAGCATCAGCGTGATATGGTCCTTCTGGAAGATTGTTTAAAGCTTGTTTGATGATTTTTAAACTTTGCCACATTTCTTCTCCACGAACCAAGAAACGGTCATAAGTATCACCTTTTGTTCCAACTGGTACTTCAAAATCAAAGTCTTCGTAAGAAGAGTATGGATTCATGGCACGAACGTCATAATCAACACCAGCGGCTCTTAAGTTTGGTCCAGTAAAGCCATAGTTTAAAGCACGTTCAGCCGAAATAGCACCAACATCAATGGTTCTATCCATGAAGATGCGGTTACGTTTTACTAAACTTTCAAATTCGATGAGTCCAGCAGGAAATTCGTCAAGAAGTATTTGGATTTTACGGATGGCTTCTTTAGATAAGTCTCTTTCCATTCCACCACAACGCCCCATGTTCGTTGTAAGGCGAGCACCACATACTTCTTCGTAGATTTCGTAAATGTGCTCTCTCCATTGCATTACATACAAAAAGCCTGTTAAAGCACCTGTATCAACAGCAAGAATGGAATTACAAATGATATGATCGGCAATACGTGCCAATTCCATCATAATTACTCTAATATATTGTGCTCTTTTAGGTACTTCAACGCCTAAAAGTTTCTCTACTGTCATGTGCCAACCCATATTATTGATAGGCGACGAACAGTAGTTCATACGGTCTGTAAGCGTTGTGATTTGATAAAGAGGACGACGCTCAGCAATTTTCTCGAATGCACGGTGAATGTATCCTACTGTCTGTTCTGCATCAATTATTGTTTCTCCGTCCATCGTTAAGATGTTCTGAAAAATACCATGTGTTGCAGGGTGAGTTGGTCCTAAGTTTAGGGTTGTCAACTCATTGACATATTTTTTATCTACTTGTGCTTTCTCTAAGCCCACAAATGGGCTTGATACTAATGCGATTTCAGACATATTTTTATAAATTTATCTACCAAACAAGGCATCAATTTTATCTTGACGAGTGGCGTCTTCCAAAGGATATTCTTTACGCATCGGATGATAATCCATGTCTTCAGCATTCAGAATACGCTCCATTTTTGGGTGTCCAGAGAACAAAATTCCGTAAAAATCAAATGCTTCTCTTTCCATCCAATTTGCACAAGCATATAAACCTGTGATGGTTGGTACTACAATATTTTCTCTAGAAACATATAATTTGATAATCAATCTTACATTGTTTTCTAAACTATGTAGATGATAAATAACACCAAATTCATGACTTGGAACGTCTGGAAAATGAATGCCACCTAAATCTGTAAGAAACTGGAATTTGAAGGTTGGATGTTGATATAAATAATGCATCAACGGCACAATGGTGTCGGTTGTAGTTGTTACGTTAAGAAGCCCGTAATTTTCTACAATTCCAAAAATGTTATCTTCGCCAAATTGTGCGACTAAATCTTGTGCTATTTGTTCGTTTGTCATTGTTAGCTTATCTGTTAATCGTCTAGCTTTTACTTGTTATTCAAACAAGCAAAAATTAAACGGATAACTGTTACTCAATTCCGTAAGATGCTAAAAGTGCTTTATATTCAGGAGATTCTCTGCGACGACGTTGTTCTGTTTTTGCAATTTCTTGAATTTGCATAAAACCATCCAAAATTTGTTCAGGACGAGGCGGGCAACCCGGAACATATACATCAACAGGAATAATACGGTCGATGCCTTGTAAAACAGAGTAGGTATCAAAAATTCCACCAGAAGAAGCACATGCTCCAACTGAAAGTACCCAACGAGGCTCTGCCATTTGAAGATATACTTGTTTGAGGACTGGTCCCATTTTCTTAGAAATAGTACCCATTACCATTAGGATGTCGGCTTGGCGGGCAGAAAAAGACATACGTTCAGACCCGAATCTTGAGATGTCATAATGAGCTCCGGCTGTTGCCATAAATTCAATACCGCAACATGAGGTAGCGAAAGGAAGTGGCCAAAGTGAATTTGCACGAGCAAGACCCACGAAATCATCTAATTTGCCAGCGAAGAAACCTTGTCCTTCAATTCCTTCTGGAGCATCAACTGTTTTTATTATTCTATCGCTCATTGTATCTATTTGAGAATCTAAGTATCAGAAAGCCATCAATCATTTTGGCACGCTAATCAATTCAGAAACACAATATATTTATATATTCAAATTTGTGATAACACTGTGATGAGGAAAGGCTTGTTTACAGAAAAACCTGTTCCATTCAACGATACTACTTCTCCCAAGTTAAAACGCCTTTCTTGATAACATAAATGAAGCCTACTAACAATAAACCCATAAATACTAACATTTCAAGAAACATATTAATGGCTACATCTGAAGATGATTTTACCCATCCCATAAAATTTACAGCCCAAGGATACATAAAAATAATTTCTACGTCAAATAGGACAAAGAGAATAGCTACAAGAAAGTATTTAACTGAAATAGGAGTACGGGCATCACCCACAGATTCGATACCACATTCAAAAACATCATCTTTTAATGCACTATGACGTTTAGGACCTAGCCAGTGCGTTGCAAGCATTGTTGCAACAATAAATGCTAAAGCAGCCCCTAATTGGATAAGTATTGGAAGATAATCGGATGGTTGATAGTTCATTGTTGATTTTTGAGTTTTAGGCTTTGATTATCAAGTAATTATACTTTAATCTTCAAACCGATACGTAATTTGACTAGTATCCTTTCAAAATTTATCTGCAATTTACTGATAAAATTTTGTTTGCGACATTTTTTTAATGCTAAAATTAGGGGAAATGTTAAAGTGTACAGATTAAGTCTTTTTTATCATCTGTTATATAGATTGGTACTAAATAGTACGAGACTATTTAAACTTCAACTGATATTCATAGAATATGTTTTTCAAGAAAATATATCTCTGAATGAGTATTTTTACTTATTTTCAAAATCTTCAAAAACAAATATAAAAGCAAAGGTTCTATCCGTCGTTAGAGTTTTGATTGAGTTTACTAACTTGCCAAAAAAATCTTCATCATGGAACAAGACAAATTAAAATTTATGAAAAGAGCCATTGAACTTTCAATTCAAGGAAGTTCTGGCGGAAAAGGCGGACCATTCGGCGCAGTAATTGTGAGAAATGGAGAAATAGTCGGCGAAGGATTTAATCAAGTTACTTCTACCAACGACCCAACAGCACATGCAGAAGTAGTAGCTATTAGAGAAGCCTGTAAGCATCTCGATACTTTTCAATTATCCGATTGCGAGTTATATACTTCTTGTGAGCCTTGCCCGATGTGCTTGGGCGCAATTTATTGGGCTCGTCCTTCAAAAGTGTATTATGCCAATACTCGTGATGATGCAGCCGAAGCAGGTTTCGACGATGCTTTTATTTATGATGAAATTCCATTACCACTTGCTGAAAGAAAAATCGAAATGATTCCTTTGGGAAGAGAAGAAGCCCAAAAAGCTTTTAAATTATGGAATGAGAAGAACGATAAAGTAGATTATTAAACAGTATCCAATTTAAAATTATATACTATTTCCAATTAAAATTCATGAAAAAAACAATGACACGCTACTCTTTGAGTCTAGCCTTATTTTCCTTACTCTCATCCCAAACTTTTGCACAGCAAACCAAAGTAGAAGATTTTACTGCAGAGAATTTATTTACTAACAACATCGAAGGGCCAAATTTTGACAAAGCTGGAAATTTGTACGTCGTAAACTTTAAAGAAGATGGCACGATTGGCAAAGTAAATCCAGACGGTACTTGTGAGTTATTCTTGACTTTACCCAAAGGAAGTACTGCCAATGCGATTCAATTTGATAAAGCTGGGAATATGTACTTAGCCGATTTTTCGGGACATAATGTCTTGAAAGTTGATATGAAAACTAAAGCCGTTTCTACTTATTGTCATAATGATGCTTTCAATCAGCCTAATGATATTTGTATTACTAAAAAAGATGTAATTTTTGCCTCAGACCCAAGTTGGAAAAACTCTACAGGGAAAATTTGGCGAATAGACAAAGGCGGAAAAGAAACCCTTTTAACTGACCAAATGGGAACTACCAATGGGATTTGTTTAAGTCCAGATGAGAAAACTTTATATGTGAATGAAAGTATTCAGAAGAAAGTTTGGGCTTTTGATATTGACCTTGCTGGAAACATTGCTAATAAAAGACTTTTTACTTCCTTTGAAGACGGTGGTTTAGACGGCATGAAATGCGATGCAAAAGGAAACCTTTACGTTTGTCGTTGGGGATTGGGCAAAATACTTGTCTTTTCGAAAAAAGGGAAATTACTCAAAGAAGTACAATTGAAAGGTTTGCAGAGTAGTAATTTGGTGTTTAGTCCAAATGGAAAATACGCTTACGTTACTTTACAAGATAGAAAAGGAATGGAGCGATTTAATGTTAAGTAATTTGTTTATATTGAAAATTAACCATTCAAAATTATGCTAATAAGAATTGTAAGAATGACATTTCATGAAGAAAAAGTGGAAAACTTTTTGGCAATTTTTAATGCTTCCAAGCACAAAATTAGACGTTTTGAAGGGTGTCAACATTTAGAACTATTACAAGATAAAAACTTTCCCAATATCTTTTCAACATATAGTTATTGGGAAAGTGAAAATCATTTGAATACTTATCGAGATTCTGAATTATTCAAAAATGTGTGGACTTCAACGAAAGTATTATTTGTTGAAAAGCCAATTGCTTTTTCTTCTGAAAGAGTAGAGTTAATTAACTAGCGGCGAGTTATGAGCTTTGAGCATTGCACAGCAAAATTTGTATCGCTTTCTCATAGCTCAATGCTCATAACTCAAAACTTACAGCTATTCGCCACCGTTTAAAAACGTTTTTAATTCGGTTGCTTCCGAAGGTTTCATTCTTCCTGCTAAAACCAAACGTAATTGACGTCTGCGTAAAGCTCCTTCGTGAAGTGCTTTTTCTTCGTCAGTTTCAGTCAATGAAATAGGAACATCTATTGGGCGACCACTTTGGTCAACCGCCACAAAAGTGAAAAATGCTTTGTTGGTACTTACTCTTTCTTGCGCTGGAATATTTTCTGCCCAAACATCAATCACAACTTCCATTGAAGAACTGAAAGCTCTAGTTACTTTAGCCTGAAGCGTAACTACGCTACCAAGCGGAATAGATTCTTTAAAAGATACATTATCGACAGAAGCAGTAACAACGATACGATTTGAATGTTTTTGTGCACAGATTGCTCCGACAACATCCATCATGCGCATGAGGTTTCCGCCCATTAAATTTCCTAAAGTATTGGTATCGTTCGGAAAAATCATTTCCGTCATTGTAGTAAGAGATTCTGAAACGTATTTAGTTTTTGTCATTTTATTGGATGAAGGATTTGGGAATTTAGGATGTTGGATTTAGGATTTCAGATTTCTGTCGTTAGCTTTCGGTCTTCGGATGTCAGCTTTCAGATACATCTTTTCACGTAAGTAATAAGTAAAAATTTCGAAGCTCTAAAACCGACCTCTGAAAGCTGATGACTGAAATCCGACAGCTATTAAGATTCTGAATTATTACTTATCTCATCAAGATTGATTGATTGAAAATGTTCATGTGCTTTCAACACGATGGCGAGTGCAACGACGGCTTCACAAACAGCAACGACAATCACAAAGAGCGCAAACATTTGTCCTTGTAAATCAGGGTCATTTTTACTGAAAGCCACCAAATTTAGGTTTACAGCATTTAGCATCAATTCAATTCCCATCAAAACCACAATTACGTTTCGTTTGGTAACCACTACAGCTAAGCCAATGCTAAACAATAAAGCACTTGTAAGTAAATAATATGAAAGAAAACTATTGTCCATTGATAAGTTATCGACAAGATTTTTGAAATATTTAAACTTTGGTTTTGCTACTTAAATAAGCTGCACCAATGAGCGTTGCCATCAATAAAACACCCGAAACTTCAAAAGGTAACACGAAGTCGGTCATTAATAAAACGCCAATGTTTTGTGTTGTAGAAAACGATTCAATTGATTCAAATAGATTTGATTGAATGTCAATGAAGTTTGTTTTTGCAAAGGCATAAAAAAGCAAACTAAACAAACCCAGTGCAACAGCAAAGCCAATGAATCGATTAGTATTTGTGCCTATAATATCATTTTTGCCATTTTCTTTGTTACCATTTTGGTTGGTCAGCATTACCCCGAAAAGGAGTAAAACCAAAATTCCACCAACATAAACGAGTAGTTGAGTAATGGCGATAAAATCGGCACCAACCAATACATAAAGTGCGGCAATGCCAAAAAAAGTAAGTAAAAGACTAAAAGCAGCGTATAAAACATTATTGCTCCACAACACAACACATGCGGAGATAACAGTTAAAACGATGAATGCTATGAAAACAAAAGGTATCAATTGTCTGTTTTAGGTTTTGGTTTAAATGAAGGTTTGAAAACGGGTTTCGGTTTTGGCGCAATTGTAACTTCTTCAGCTTTTACTTCATCCGTATCCTTTAGTCCAGAATTTTCCGATAGCTCTGAGCTTTGAGCTATAAGTTGTGAGCTTTTTTCCTTTAGTTCTTCGTCTTCTATTTCAGAGTCCTTTTTCTTAAACGAAGGTTTGAAAACGGGTTTCGGTTTTGGCGCATTTGTGATTTCTTCAGTCTTTACTTCATCCGAACCTTTTACTTCTGAGCTTTCAACTCCTTCTTCTTTTTTCTTGAATGAAGGTTTAAAAACGGGTTTCAGTTTTGGTGCATTTGTGATTTCTTCCGCTTTTACTTCATCCGAATCTTTTACTTCCGAACTTTCTATTCCTTCCTCTTTCTTTTTAAACGAAGGTTTGAAAACGGGTTTCGACTTTGGCGTATTTGTGATTTCTTCAGCTTTTACTTCTTCCGAATTTGTTACTTCCGAACTTTCTATTCCTTCTTCTTTCTTTTTGAATGAAGGTTTGAAAACGGGTTTCGGTTTTGGCGTAGGAGTGATTTCTTCTTTCTTTACTTCTTCCGAATTTTCTATTTCTTCTTCTTTTTTCTTGAACGAAGGTTTGAATACAGGTTTCGGTTTTGGGACAGGAGTGATTTCTTCTGTCTTTACTTCTTCTTGTGCTAAATCTTTTAGTCCTTCATCTTCCTGTCCTGAATCCTTTTTCTTAAATGCTGGTTTAAAGGCAGGCTTGGCAACAGGCTTTTTCACTTCCTGTCCAATATCCTTTAGTCCAGAATCTTCCAGTCTTGTATCTTGTGTCTTGTTATCTTCTGTCTTCTTCGTTTTCAAACCTTTCATAGCTTCTTTTTCAAGCATAAATTGGTCGTACAAATCACGTTTTTCTTGTGCTTGTTCTGGACTAAGATTTCCGAAAGCAAAATTATGTTTGGTAATATCAAAAACAGAGAAATCATATTCCTGTGTCATGGTCAAACACTCTGTTGGACAAACAGTAGTACATAAACCACAGAAACAGCATTTAGCCATATCAATATCAAACTTCGCTGCATATAAACGAATGGCAGAACCATCAGAAGCATAACCTGCAATGCCAGTTGCTTTGATGGGTTCAATTTCTATACAATCGACAGGACAAATTTTAGCACATTTATCACAGACGATACAATCGTCCATTTCATTGTGTAATTGATAGCGACCATTATCAGGAATTGGTAGCTTTTCATGAGGATACTGTAAAGTAACAATCCCAGTTTCTTGTTTGAAGTAGTCAGGATTATTGACAAAAATGGGTTTTCGGCTTTGGCGAGCTTCTTTCAAATGTCTCCATGACAACGAAAGCCCTTTCAAGGAAGATTTAATACCTTCTTTGATGTTGCCGAAATATGTATTATTTGCTCCTTTTGACACAGTTTTAAATAATTTTCATTATTGGTGCTTAGAATGCCCTCTAAGTTTGACTTGTAAAATGCCAACAATTAAATACAAAGGTACGTTCTGGAGTTTAACAAAAGAAGGAAGAGTAGGCTTTTCTCGTCTGTACTTTATTCAATTGATACTATTGCCTGAGGTTCTGAGAGTTATTTTTCTTTGAAAGCGAAAAAAAGATGAAAATATTTAAGAAAAACACAGAAAACAATGTAAAACTTTTTGCATATACCGAAACAACTCCGTAATTTTGCGTTCCCAATTTTTAACTGGATGCCCGTTCAGAAAAAAAATAAGGCAAAATCATTGAAAATCAGAGACGTTCCAACTTTGATTTACCGAAAATACTTTCACAGCAATTAATAAGAGTCCACCGTGAATATATTTTTTGTAACACCTTTTGGCAAAGGTGCTTTCTTTGAGAAAACATTTAGGACTTTTAAAATCTTAATAAAGTGGATACTTTAAGTTATAAAACCATCTCAGCCAACAAGGCTACCACAGAAAAGGGATGGGTTATCGTTGATGCAGAGAATCAGATTGTAGGTCGTTTGACTTCTGAAATCGCAAAAATTTTACGTGGAAAGCACAAGCCTTCTTTCACTCCACATGTTGACTGTGGTGATAACGTTATCGTTATTAATGCTGATAAAATTCGTTTTACTGGCAAGAAAATGACTGATAAAGTTTACATCCGTCACACAGGGTATCCAGGTGGACAGCGTTTTGCAACGCCAAGAGAAGTGTTAGCGAAAAACCCAAGAGGAGTTGTAGAAGCAGCCGTTAAAGGTATGTTACCTAAAAACCGTTTGGGAAGCCGTTTGTTCACTAACTTGTATGTATATGCAGGTACAGAACATCCACACGCAGCTCAACAACCAACTGAAATTAAATTCTAATAATCGTTATTTGTTATTCGTTATCCGTTGTTCGTTTTTACGAATTAACATTAACAGATAACTGATAACTTCTCTATAAAAAAATGGCAGAAGTAACTAATACATTAGGAAGAAGAAAAACAGCTGTTGCCCGTCTTTATATGACTCCAGGTAACGGTACTATTCTTGTGAATGGTCGTGCTTTGAATGAGTACTTTCCATCTGAAATTTTACAAATTATCGTTAATCAACCATTTGCATTGACTAAGACTGAAGGTGCTTATGATATCAAAGCAAATCTTGATGGCGGTGGAATCAAAGGACAAGCAGAAGCGCTTCGTTTAGCAATTTCTCGTGCTTTACAAGAAATCGATCCTGAGCGTCGTCCAGCTTTGAAAAAAGAAGGATTCTTAACTCGTGACCCTCGTATGGTAGAACGTAAGAAACCAGGTCGTAAGAAAGCTCGTCGTAAATTCCAGTTCTCGAAACGTTAATATCCGTTATTGGTTATCCGTTATCGGTTTTCAGTTTTGCTGTCAACTACTAATGGATAACCCAATATTTGATTTTAATTATACGCAACAAGACTTACAGTGACCGATGTCTTTGTTGTTTTCAATTTTCTTTTTAACTTTTAATTTAAAGTTAGAAGTTATTGTTTAGTTGGCTTAGTATGATACTAATAACAATTAACAGATAACGGATAACTGTCAGAAAATGGCACAATTAGAATACAAAAACCTTTTGGATGCTGGTGTTCACTTTGGACACATGACACGTAAGTGGGATCCAAGAATGGCTCCATACATCTTTATGGAGAAGAATGGTATCCACATTCTTGATTTGAACAAAACTTTAGCTTGTTTAGACGAAGCTTGTACTGCTATCAAAGCGGTAGTTCGTTCAGGTCGTAAAGTAATGTTTGTTGCTACAAAGAAACAAGCGCAAGAAATTGTTTCTGAAGAAGCTCGTCGTTTGAAAATGCCTTACGTAACTGACCGTTGGTTAGGTGGTATGCTTACAAACTTCGCTACTGTACGTAAATCAATCAAAAAAATGTCTACTATCGACAGATTATTGAAAGACGAAGTAACAGTGAAAGCTTTAGCAAAACGTGAGCGTTTGATGATGTCTCGTGATAAAGAGAAAATGGAAAGAGTATTAGGCGGTATTACTGACCTTACTCGTTTACCAGCAGCTCTTTTCGTAGTTGACGTTAAGCGTGAGCACATTGCAGTAGCAGAAGCAAAAAGATTAGGTATTCCAGTTTTCGCAATGTGCGATACTAACTCGAACCCTGATTTAGTTGACTATCCAGTACCATCTAATGATGATGCTTACAAATCAATCGCTTTAATTACTTTAGCAATTGGTAAAGCTATCGAAGAAGGTTTAATGGAGCGTAAGCAAGATAAAGACGATGCTCGTTTAGCAGAGGAAGAAGAAGCGAAGCGTTTAGCTGACGAAGAAGCAGCGAAAGAAGCAGCGAAAGTTGCGGCTAAATACGAGAAAGAAGATTAATAATAATTTGAAGATATGATAATCTGAGAAGCCATGAATACTTATCCTTTTGTCATAACTTTATCATTATAATTTATCAAAATTGAAGCAGCCCATGGAATTCTATGGGCTGTTCCTTTAAAAATTAACATTGAATTAGCGAATGCGGATTGCGAAATAACGTAATTAAAGCCAGTTCAATTTCGCAATCCGTAATCCAAAATCTAAAATCAATAAAACGATGGCTATTTCAGCAGCAGACGTTAATAAATTAAGACAAATGACCGGTGCGGGCATGATGGATTGTAAGAAAGCCCTTACTGAAGCAGGTGGTGATTTTGAAGCCGCAATTGATATTCTTCGTAAAGCTGGCCAAAAAGTGGCAGCTAAACGTGCAGACAACGCTACTAACGAAGGTGTAGTATTGGTTGCTATCAGCGAAGATGGAACAAATGGTAAATTAGTTGCTTTAGCTTGCGAAACTGAACCAGTTTCTAAAGTAGCAGATTTCAATGAATTAGCTGCTGCTTTATTGGCATCAGCTGTTGCTACTGACGCTGCTGATAAAGATGCTTTATTAGCTTCTACTTTAGCTGACGGTCGTAACGCTCAAGAAGCAATGGTTGAATTAACTGGTAAAATTGGTGAAAAAATCAATGTAGCTGGTTATGAAAACATCACTGCTGATAAAGTTGTTTCTTATATCCACTCTAACAACAAAATTGGTGTTTTAGTAGCATTTACAAACGTAACAGGAACTGACGTTACTGAAGTTGGTAAAGATATCGCTATGCAAATCACTGCAATGAAACCAGTTGCTTTAGATAAAGACGGTGTTGATGCAGCTACTATCGAACGTGAAATCGAAATCGGTAAAGACCAAGCTCGTCAAGAAGGAAAACCAGAAGCAATGTTAGAAAAAATTGCAACAGGTAAATTGGAGAAATTCTACAAAGAAAACACTTTGTTGAACCAACAATTTGTAAAAGATAGCTCAATCAATATCAAACAATTGTTAGAGCAAACTCAAAAAGGATTAACTATCAGTACTTTCAAACGTATTGCTTTAGCTTAATAATTTTATAGTGATATTGAAAAAGGCTTCCAGTAATGGAGGCCTTTTTTGTTTATAAACCTAAATGTAATGTTAATGCTTTTTCAATTTTTTGAAGATATTTTGAGGATAGGGTACAAGTTTTCAATGAATCCTAAAATAAGTATTTCTACCCTTATGCAACGATTGGGAAAGATGTGCTGTCTAAGTAGTTAAAAAGAGTTAAAATATCCCAAATTAATTTTAAACTTAAAACAACCATTACACAATGAAAAAATTATTGTTTTTAATGACAGCCTTAGTAGGTATCATGTTCGCAAGTTGTGAAAAGCAAAATGATTTAACAGCTTCTGATGATGCTTTGGAAACCCTAGAAGTTTCAGCTGCACGTACTGCGGCAGTTACAGACACCGTAACGAAACAAAAATGCAGAGGAAGAATTACAACTGTTGACCCAGCCGCTTTACCAACAGCAATCGTTACTTATATCTCTACGAATTATGCTGGTGCTACCATTAAATTTGCAGGGACAGATACGCAAGGTCAATATGTCGTAGGAATCACTTTAAATAGCGTTGAAACAGGCTTATTGTTTGATGCTAATGGTGTTTTTGTAAAAGCACTTCAACATTATGCTAGAAAGGCTAAATTGACAGCAGTTGAAGTAACGGCTTTACCGGCTTCAATTGCTACTTATGTTACTGCAACTTACGCAGGTTATACAATCAAGCGTGCAGGGACAGATGTTGATGGCAACTTTTATGTCGCTATCAGCGATGAAACAAATCGTAAAGTACTTTTATTTGATGCTACTGGTGCATTCAAACAGGAGTTAGAAAAACCTTTACACAAAATGAGAAAGCTTAGAAAGCAATAGTCTTTTTGATAAAATCATTTTATTAAACCCCACAATATTGAATGTTTCAATGTTGTGGGGTTTATGCTTTTGTAAAGCCTAATCTTTTTAAGGTATAATTCAATTAAGAGCCGTATTTTAGCATTCTTTTTTAATCAGAATGACATTCCATGAAAATTCTACATACTGCCGATTGGCATTTAGGGAAAAAACTCCATAAGTACGACCTTCACGAAGACCAACAATTATTTTTGGAATGGCTAATTGCCCTTATCCAAGAACGAAAAATTGATGTGTTATTGATTTCAGGAGACATTTTCGACCTCGCTAATCCGCCCGCCGATGCCCGAATGCTTTATTATTGGTTTTTACGACAAATGATTTTGCAAAAATGTAAAATCATCATTACAGGTGGAAACCACGATTCGGTGTCGATGTTGAATGCACCCAAAGATATTTTGTCGATGTTGGATGTCATCGTTGTAGGCGGAGCTATGCCCAATATTGAAGATGAAATCATTGATTTAAAGGAATTAATTGTTTGTGCTGTTCCTTATTTGCGTGATGCCGATTTGCGTCAGGCAGTAGAAGGTGAAACAGCCACAGGTCGCATTGAGGCGGTTCGGAATGGCATTAAAAATCATTATGACCAATTAGCTAATATTTGCCAAGAAAGCTTCCCCAATACTCCTGTTATTGCAATGGGACATTTATATGCCAATGGCTCTGTGGCTTCAGAATCTGAACGAGAAATTCAAATCGGAAATTTAGCAGCTTTTGAAGGAAATGATTTTTCAGAAACTTTTGATTATGTGGCTTTAGGGCATATTCATCGTCCACAAAAAGTATCGGACAAAGAAAATATCCGTTACTCTGGTTCGCCGATTGCTTTGAGTTTTAGTGAAAAAAATGATTTAAAAATCGTG
Source organism: Arcicella lustrica (assembly GCF_034930985.1). NCBI lineage: Bacteria > Pseudomonadati > Bacteroidota > Cytophagia > Cytophagales > Flectobacillaceae > Arcicella > Arcicella lustrica. Next base: position 70,913 of record NZ_JAYGIM010000005.1, on the reverse strand, counting down.
ATTGAATTGGAAGTTTCAGCAGGAAAAATTCAAAAAATAGAAGACATTCCAGTACCCAAAAATAGAATGCTGAAGAAAATTTCGGGCGATTTCGAGAAAGTAAAAAGTCAACTAAGCAGTTTTCAAAACGAATGTCAGTTGAAAGCATTTCTAGAAATAGAAGTAACTGAAGAATTACACAATCCGATTTTGACCAGAGAACTAAACGATATAATTGCCGTTTTTGAAGACGAAAATGCCATCGTTTTAAAACATAGAATTTCATTCAAAAATGAAATTAACAGCACCGCAGAACTGTTTTTTGAAGGACAAAATATTGATGACATTAACGAAACGGAAATTTTGAAACGAAGATTAGAAAAAGAAAACGGACTTTCGGAAGAGCATCAGACTTTGCTGATGGAAGCTTTTGTGGAATTATTACAAAAAGTAAAAGAGGAAAACTAAGCGATGAAAATCAATAAAATATATTTAAAAAATATTAACTCTTTCAAAGGCGAACATCGGATTGATTTTACCGAAAATCCATTGTCATCCGCTGGTCTTTTTGCCATTGTTGGACCAACGGGAGCGGGGAAATCAACGCTTTTAGATGCTATTACTTTGGCTTTATTCAATCGTGTACCAAGATTTGATAAAAAGATTTCTAAAGATTTAGTCGGTTCGGGCGGTTCAATTCTTACACGTGGTGAAAAAGAATGTGCCGTAGAAGTAGAGTACGTTTGTAAATCAGGCGTTTTTGTGTCGAAATGGTGGATCAATGTCAATCGAAATAATAATCTGAATGATTATGGAATGGAGATTGTCGATAAAGCCAAAGACCAAATTATCACCAATAAAAAAACCGAAGTACCCGATAAAAATCAAAGTTTGATTGGACTGAATTATGACCAATTCGTGAAATCAATTTTGCTGTCGCAAGGTGAATTTTCTAAATTTTTAAAATCTGGGAAAGACGAGCGAGGCAAGCTTTTGGAAGATATTACGGGCATGCAAATTTATCGTTTGCTAGGCAAAAAAGCCTTTGAAATCAATAATGAAAAAGGTGGAGAATTAAAATTAAAAAGAAACCAAATCAAGAGTGTTTCGGAGAAATTAGTTGTGCAAGAAATTGCTGAAACTTGGGAAAAAGATTTAGCCGAGAAAGAGTTTTCGATTGTCAAAGCCAACGAAAATTTGGAAAAAACTTCGGAAAGTATTCGGCTAAAAAATACGTTAAAAGTTATTGGAGACGAAATTCTTCAAAAAGAAAAAGACTATACCAATACCGCTACGATTTGGAAAGTATTTGAACAAGAAAAATTACCGATACTTCAACAACACGAATTGGTTGAGCCTTTCAGAGAAAGTATTTTACAAGTAAAAAATGATGTAAGAGAACTTAGAAATCTTCAAAATCGACAAGTCGTTCAAAATCAAGATTTAGTTCAAAATCAGCAAGCCTTCAATCAAAATATTAGTGTCATTTCAGATTTTACGAATGAAAAAGTTAATGCAGGAAATGCGACTGAAGTATTACAAGAATTCCGTAGGAAAGTAACAGAATTGCTGAGAGAACTAAGTGAACAAGAAGGAACGCTGAAAGCCAAACAACAGCAAATTAGTGAAGTACTTTCGTTTTTGAGAATTCCACAATTAAATAATTTATCGGTCAATCAATTGGCTGATAATTCTTTAGCATTAATTGAGTCGGTTGCCAAAGAGCAGAAAGTACAGATGGAAAAATGGTATGAAATCGCCAAGATTTCGTCGCCGGAAGAAGTAGAAGAAAAAGGATTACAATTAGAATTTGAGCTAAGATTGTATCATCATCTCAATCAGTTAATTGGTGATTATAGCAATTTAAAAACTCTTTTTAGCGAAGCAGAAAAAGAGGAAAAAATACAACTTGAATTTCAAAATACGAATACATTAGTTCTTGAAAAAAAACAAATTTTATATACTCAACTTGTTCAGAAAATAGAGGCTTTAGAAGTAGAAAAAGAGCGTTTGGGTAAATCATATAACTTTGAAAAAGACCGAGCCAAACTTTTGAAAAAAGACGAAGCTTGTCCACTTTGTGGTTCGTTAGAGCATCCATTTTTGAGTCATTATGCCAATAATTATGTAGAAATTGACCAAAATTTAAAGAGCCAAAAAGCCGAAGAAAAAGTATTGAACAATGAAGTAAATACTTTGAAAACACAGATTGCATCTGCACATCAATTAGAATTAAAAGAGCAGAAGAAGAAAGATGAACTTCAACAAAAGCTAGATGTAAAACACTTAGAAATAAATGAAGTAAAGCAGAATTTACAACTAGAAAAAGTAGGCAACAGAGCGTGGGTTCAGGAACAAATAAAGTTGAAAGAGCAGCAAACAGAAGCCTTGAATTTGCTAGTTAAATCTGTAAAAGTACTTGAAGATTTAAAATCGCTTTACCGAATTGTAAAAGAAACGAAGGGTTTTCAGGAGCAGAAAAATGTACTAATTGATACCATTAAGGGTTTATACATTGGTAAAAATATCAATAACGATTGTGATAAACTACAACAAGAATTCTCGGAATTACAGACAAAAATCACTGCTAATTTGAAAATAATTCAGCAACTTGATACTGAAATAAAAGAGAAAAATGAAGCAGTAAAAATATTAGAGAACGAATTGTTGGTGGCTTTAAATGGATTAGGTTTTACAAATCTTGAAGAGGCTCAACAGCAGTTACTTTCGGTAGAACAAAGCAAAAATTTAAGAGATGAACAGGAAAAGCTCAGAACCAAAATAACTGTTTTGGAGAGTGAGTTGAAGAATAAAAAAGCTGAATTTGAACAAAAACAGCAAGAAGATAATCCTTTGATAAGTTTGGAAGAATTACTTGCTTTGAATCAACTTTTGCAAGAACAGAGAAAAGCTGTCGCCGATGAAGTGACTGCATTACAAGTAAAAATTCAAGTTCAGAATGCACATCGTCAGGAAATTTCTGCTTTAGAACAAGAAATAGCCTTCTTAGAAAAATCTAATTTGAAATGGGAATTATTAAACCGCTATATTGGAGATGCAGAAGGGAAAAAATTTAGTACATTTGCACAAGGCCTAACTTTAGCAAGATTGATAGCATTGTCAAATCGACGTTTAGCGGAGCTATCCGATCGTTATTTGTTAGATAAACCTACTGAAAATGAGGACGATGAGTTGATGATAATTGACCAGTATATGGGCAATGAACGTCGTTCGGTAAAAACACTTTCTGGCGGGGAAACTTTTATGGTGAGCTTGTCTTTGGCATTGGCTTTATCAGATTTGGCTTCTAAGAACGTAAAATTAGAAAGCTTATTTATTGATGAAGGTTTTGGAACACTCGACCCCGAAACACTAGATTTGGCTTTGGGTACTTTAGAGAAATTACAACAGGAAGGACAGAAAAACATCGGTATTATTTCGCACGTAGAATCTATCAAAGAAAGAATTTCAACGCAAATTAAACTAGAAAGAAACAACAGAGGTTTTAGTAGAATTGACATTAAGGGTTAAACAAAGGCTACAATTAATCAATACAGTGATTTTCACACCAACAGTATCATTAATATTATTCAATTTAGAAATAGTCTTGAGTAACCAGATTTCATTATGAATATTTTGTACTTGGTTTTTGGAGAAGAACAAGAAAACCATATTCAAACATATTTTTCTATTTGCTCATTTCTGAGTCAGATGAGTGAAACAGACAGAATATATGTTCTGACGGACGCTCCAAAGTATTATGAGCGGGTAGCTAGCCGAGTGAATATTGTAGAAGTAAGCAAAGGTTTATTGGATGAATGGGAAGGCCCAAAGCGGTTTTTGGGAAGAGTAAAAATCAAAGCCATAGAATATATATGTTCGATTCATCCGAAAGAAGTTGTTGTATATTTAGATGCCGATACTTTTTTGTATGCTAATATTAATTTATTAAAAGCCGATTTAGCGCATTCTATGCTGCATCAATATGAAGGAAAGCTTTCAGTAATGAAAAGTAAAAGTGAGAAATTACTTTGGAAACAGGTAGGAGGGATGTCGTTTGGAGGGATTGTAATTCAGCCAGAACATTGTATTTGGAATACTGGTGTAATGGTTTTACCAGCTGAAAAAGGCTATGATATTGTAAAGATGGCACTTTTGATTTGTGATAGTATGCTTCAAGCAAATGTTACAAAAAAATTGATTGAAAAGATTTCAATTTCTGTAGCCATTTCTGAATTTGGAGAAGCAAAGTCTTCTAATTTTTGCATAGGTCATTACTGCGATAATAAATTAGAATGGAATGAAATCATCAGAAAATTTGTGGTAGAGTCTTTTTTAGGAAACCGAAGTTTAGAAGAAGATATGGTTTTGATTCAGGATTGGGATTTTGCTAAACTTGCCATTCAGAAAAGAGTTCCTTTGGCACAAATTAGGCTTAAAAAGTTTATTGAAAGGATTTTTCCAGCTAAGATTATTCAGCAAATAAAAAAGAAGTAAGTATTAGAAAATTTGATAGTAAAAAACCCTTGTTCATACGCTTGAACAAGGGTTTTTTGATTTATTTCTGCACAATGCCGAAAGGCGTAAATGGCTCAGTTTCTTGTTGCGTTACTTTTTGTAAATCCCAAGTTTCTTGTGGAATTTTTGTTTCCTTATGATGCAAATGATAAACCAAAGCCGAAGAAGCTACTGATTTTGTTGATTTCCCAATTAAAATAAGTCGTCTATAAACATCCAAATCTTCGCCAACACCTGGCCAAAGGAAACGCTCATCAAAACCATTAATACTTAGTAAATCTTCTTTATGAATTGAAAAATTGCAACCTAAAATATCACGATGTTTGTTGTTAATCATTCTGGCAAAAAAGGGTATTCTTGCATAAAGCATTTTTTCACCGTGACGAGTTTCGCCCGATAATAACAAATACAAAAAATTCTTTTTGAAATAGCCTTTTTTGATACTTTCTGGCGTAAGTTTTTTAGATATTTTATCCGATAAATATACTCTTCTTCCCGAAAGGGCAAATCCTTTTTCTTTTGCTTCCAAATGTGCTTCCACAAATCTATCGTCAGGGATACAATCGCCATCAATAAAAATAATATAATCAGATTTCGCACTCATCACGGCTTTATTAAGCATGATATTTTTTTGCCAACCATTATCTTCTTGCCAAAGATGATTGATATGGAGTGGCGAATGCTTTTGAATTTCTCTGATTTGTTTAACAACATCTTCACGAGAACCATCATCTGAAATAATCACTTCAAAATCTTTAACACTTTGGCGTTCTAATCCTGCCAAAATGAGTTTAAGATTATCAATTTTATTGTAAAAAGCGATATTCACTGAGCAACGCATAAACTTCTATCTTTAAAATGGAATGATTTTCAATTAAAGCCTCAAAATTACGCTTATTTCTTTGAGTATAGTCAAATTACACAGACAATAGCTTAAATTTGTGGTATTGAGCATGATATTTTATTGAGAAAACAATCTTAAAATCTTTCGATTTTTGTCTCTCCAACGAATTTGTGGGAACAAAATACTATGAATATACTTCTTCAACATAATGCGATACTTCCTGTAAATCAATATGGTGGAACCGAACGAGTAGTTTGGTGGCTTGGCAAATACCTTAGTTTGTTAGGGCATCATGTGACATTTCTGGTGAAAGAAGGTTCAACATCGTCCTTTGCCAAAATTATCCCATATCGTGAAAATCAATCACTAGATGAGCAAATTCCTGATGATATTGATGTAGTTCATCTCAATCAAAAACCGCAAGAATATATTCGGAAGCCATTTGTTGTTACTCAGCATGGCAACAGTTCGCAATTAGATTCTTTGCATCAGAACACCGTTTTTGTGTCTAAAAATCATGCAGAAAGACATGGCGGAGAAGCCTTTGTTTATAATGGAATTGATTTTGACGATTATGGAAAGCCAGATTTGAATCTTCCACGGAAACATCTTCATTTTTTAGCAAAAGCCGCTTGGCGAGTAAAAAATGTAAAAGGAGCGATTGAAATTTCGAAGAGAAGTCATCATAAATTAATCGTGATGGGCGGTACTCGTTTGAACTTAAAAATGGGTTTTCGTTTCACACCCGATTTTCATGTTCGTTTTCATGGCATGATTGGTGGGGAAGAAAAATTAAGCATTTTAAACCAATCTAAAGCCTTACTTTTTCCAGTTTTATGGCACGAGCCATTTGGTTTAGCAATTGTTGAAAGCCTTTATATGGGTTCGGCTGTGTTTGGCACTACTTATGGTTCTTTGCCCGAATTGATTCATCCTGAGGTTGGTTTTCTCTCAAATCACAAGCATGAATGGGTTGAACAATTGAAAAATGTTGATCATTTTTCGCCAAAACTTTGTCATGAATATGCTCAGGATATTTTTTCTGCCCGAACAATGGCAGAAAAATATGTTACTTATTACGAAACGGTTTTAGCTGGAAAACCCTTGAATTCCCAAACGCCAAAGGCTTTGGAAAACTATCCTAAATTTTTGCCTTTTTCTGAATAATCTCATGAAAATATCTGGATTTACTTTTGTCCGAAATGCCATCAAATTTGATTATCCCATCGTCGAAGCCATCACTTCAATTTTACCAATTTGTGATGAAGTAGTCGTAGCTGTGGGAAATTCAGAAGACGAAACGTTGGCTTTAATTCAAAGTATTGATTCTCCGAAAATAAAAATCATTGAAACCATTTGGGATGATTCTTTGCGTAAAGGCGGACAAGTACTTGCTGTTGAAACAGATAAAGCTTTAGCCGCCGTTTCGCCAGATGCAGATTGGTGTTTTTACATTCAGGGAGATGAAGTTGTGCATGAAAAGTATTTGCCCGTTATTAAACAAGCCATGCAGGATAATTTACATAAATCTCAAGTAGAAGGTTTACTGTTTAATTATACCCATTTTTATGGTTCGTATCGCTATGTAGGCAACGCTCATCGTTGGTATCGAAGAGAAATCAGGGTGATTAGAAATACAGGGAAAATACGTTCTTATAAAGATGCACAAGGTTTCAGAACTGTTGATAATCAGAAATTGAAAGTAAAACTAATAGACGCTTATATTTACCATTATGGTTGGGTAAAACCACCAGAAATTCAGCGTGAAAAGATGAAAAGTTCTATCAATTTTTGGGGAGAAGGTCATGATGTTGATAAAATAAAAGAAGTATTAGAGGCTTTTGATTACTCAGAAATAGATTCTTTAACACTTTTTGAAGCTACGCATCCAGCAGTAATGCAAGCCAGAATTGAAAGTGTAAATTGGATGTTTGATTATGATATTCACGAGAAAAAACTCTCTTTCAAAAACCAAGTAAAAATGGGAATTGAAAAGCTGACAGGTTATAGAATTGGCGAGTACAGGAATTATAAGATGGTTTGATACGCCATAAAAAAAGGCCCGAAACTTGCGTTCCAGACCCATGATAGATTAGAGGGAATATTTTTTCATGATGAAACATAATTCAAAAAAGAAATTATGTAGCTAGAGTTTGATTAAAAATAGGGTACACTTTATGAATTAGGTGTTTGGGAATATTAAAAAGTGTAGGATGAAATAATGCTGCCAAAATTTCAATACCATTTACTAAGGTGGATGCACTTGGCTGAGTGAACAAATCATAATCAAGCACAAAAACTGCTTTATTTTGAACTGCACGTAGATTTTCCCAACCGTTTTTTATGGTTAATAGATGTAATTCTTCCATACTTCTTTGGGTTTCAAAACCGCAAGGAGCTATGATTAATACTTCTGGGTCGTACTTCAATATTTTGTCCCATTGCGTCACGATGCTGTCGCCAGAAGGATTACTCAGCATATCAATGCCACCAGCGTAAGCAATTTGATGAGGAATCCAATGCCCACAATTATAAATTGGTTCAATCCATTCCAACAACATTACTCTTTTAGGCAAAGCTCTGTGTTCACGGAGTTTGTCGATAACATTGTCAATTCTTTGTTGAAGATTGGCTAAATGTAGATAAGCAGCTTCTTCTCTGCCCAAAGCCTTCGCAATCATAATCGCAGAATTTAAAACATCTTCTAAGCTTTGTGGAGTAATTGTTAAAATCTGAGGTGTTTTTTCGAGATTATCAATAACCGCTTGCGTACATTTTGTATCAATTTGGCATACTTCACAAACGTCTTGTGTAATGACAACATCGGGTGCGATAGCTTGTAATTTATCTTCTTCTACATAATACAAGCTTTTTCCTTGTGCTTTAGAAGCCGAGAAAATCTTGTCGATTTCTTCGCTTGAATAGTCTTTTCCTTCAAGCACACAACGCACTAAAATTTCATTTTCAGTTCTCGATGTTGGCGGACATTCAAAGGTTACGCCATAGAGTAAGTCTTGCAAACCCATGTCGTAAATCATTTGCGTTGCGGCAGGAAGAAAAGAGACAGCTTTCATTGTTTTGAGCTTTCAGCAATTAGCTATCAGAAGTCAGCAATTGCTTTTTATTAATAAATAATGAAATTAGAGGTAAGAGCTTTTAGAATCTAGCTATATCCTTAAACAAGAATTCAAAAAAAGATAGCCGAAATCTGAAGACCGATAGCCTCAAGCTTGATTTTGTGCCAAACTTGGAAAACGTACTTGTAATAATTCGAAACTACTAAAAAGGATAGCTGAATATGCCAATGTTCCAACTAAGAAGTTTTTCATGTAAGGAAAACCTTGAATTAAACATTGTTGTAAACCAGCCCAATCACGAGTTAAAGGTAAATTCGTTCTTAAATCTGTTCCTCCGCCAATCCAAACCGTTAAATCAGCTAAAACCCAATGAGAAACAGAGGCAATCACCGCTGCTAAAACTACATTTTGAACATTGATTTTTTGAAGAATTACTCTTCCAAACAATACAATGATGGCAAAAATGCCATAAATCCAATACCAACCGTCGTACATCATTCCATATTTTCCTTGATACACCACTTTATTAATCACTACGTCACTCACGAAAATGGTAAGAATTGGAAAAGCTAGAGCCTTCCAACGATTGCTAAAATATGCTCCACCAAAAAGCCCCATAGCACCCAATGGCGTATAATTTGCTACAGGAGTAAGCTGTGCGGAGTTGGCAATTCTTAACAAAGCAATCGCTAAAATAAAGCAAAGCAAGGTTAAAAAACGAGGGTTGAGTTGCTGTTTCATTGGTTGTTTTTTGTTAGGTTTGACAACTTTTGAAAGTTGTCAAACCTGAACCTAATAAATTACTTAAATCTAAATCCTTCTGGACTAACACCTACTTTTACAGAGTCAATTAAAGTTCCGTTTGCTTGGTATCTGAAAACATAACCTGCTTGTTTGAACGAGGGTGTAAAGCCTGCATAAATATTACCTGTAGAAGGGTCGGTACTTAGTGCTGAGAATACTTTTTTGATAAATGGAGTTGTTGTAGAAATACTCGCATCGTTGATGTTAAAGCTATAAGTTTCACCTTTTTGCTTATAACCATCAGCAGCATCTGAATAAGAATACACAAAAAGAATGGTGTTTTTATCTTTATTGAAAGTAAAGCTTTCTGCTGATTTATTACCTGAAGTAGCAAAAGCAATACGACTTTCTACAGTTTTAGTACTTAGGTTGAATTTTACAAATTTCCCTTCTGAATAAAACCATAATTTACCATTCGCATCAGCACCAATTAAACGTGGATGTGAACCAATCGTTACAGATTGTGTAACTGCATCCGTTTGCATATCGATGATAGAAATTTTATCAGTATCGCTGTATGTATTTGAAGCCACAATTGCTTCATTACCGACTACAACAATTTTCTCTGGACCTTTCTGAACAGCAATTTTTTTAATCACTGTATTGGTCGTCAAATCAATTACTAATACATAGCCAGGCTTATAAGAATAATCAGTATTTAAAGCGTCCCAGCAAGTAACGTAAGCTTTGTTTGTTCCTGCTTTTACGGCATAGCGTGGGTTTTCAAGTTGAGCAGAAGTAATGGTTGCTACTGATTTAAAAGTACTTGAATTTACAATTTGAATATAATCTTTTCCTGCTGTAGCATTATCTACCAAGATTAATCCTTTGCCATCTACTTCTGTATAATCTGCCACACCACCAGCTACTGAGTTATTATTTTCTAATTGAAAAATATCAAGACTAACAGCTTTTGTAGCAGGATTAAGTAAATCAATTGTACCATTATTATCACTGAAATTACCTCTGTTCATTACAAACACACCAGCATCATAAGGTTGAGCAGGTACTACTACTTCTGTTTCTGAATTACAAGCGTTTAACGACAAGAATAAAGAAGTTGCTACCAATGAGCGAACGATAATAGAATTAAATTGCATTGTTTTATTATTGATTAAAATATGAAAACGATTTGGGGTTTTGGATGTGGGATTTCGGATTTCAGCTTTTTTAGTTATTGAAAATGAAAAAAGATGAACTTGAAACCCGAAAACCATATCCAAAATTCAAATTCCAAAAGCTGAAATCCGATGACCGAAGCCTACCCTCCGACGACCGAAAGCTGAATTCCGAAACCCGAAACCCAAAACCACAAATCCAAAATCTAAATACTCATAATCCAGCCCAAAGAGAAACCTCTTCCCGGCATGGCATTCTTTTTTACACTTGGATACACCGTATCCGTCAGGTTATTTATTTGAAAAATTAGGTTTGATTGAATGTTACCCAATTGGATTTTACCCGAAATGGTTGAATTCAAAATAAAGTAAGATGGAAAAGGTCGTCCAGAATGGTCGAAAGTGATAAAGCGTTCAGAATTATACAATCCTTGAATATTTAAATTCCAATTCCCTTTGCCAATATATGCTGTACCCGAAACCGAATGGCGTGGTACGTAAATCATTTGTTTGCCGATAAAATCTTCTGTATAAGCCGCATAAACTTTTTGTTGAGAAGTGTTCGTAAGGGCATAAGTACCCGTAAAACCAGCTATTTTATCAGTTTTGGTATATTTTACATTTCCCGAAACTTCAAAACCTTTTGCCAATACTTGTTGGAGATTTTCTACCCGATACCCTTTATCTGGATTCCAGTACGTCCAGTCGTTAACCAAATTATGATAGAGATTAATACCCAAAGAAGTATTTATATTTTCAGAAAGAACCTGTTTCCAATTGATTCCCATTTCTTTGTTGAAACCACTTTCTGGACGAATGTCTGGATTACCCATAACTTTCCAGTAGCGTTCGTTCAAAGTGGGTAAACGGTAACTTCTGGCAACATTGGCTGTAGCTTTAATTTCATGCTTTTTCGTTGAAAGTACTGCATATTCAATACCCAATGAAGGCGTAAAAGGAGCTTTATAACGGCTTGAAAAAGCCTGACGAAGATTCAGCGAAATAATTAATTTTTCTGCAAGTTGCTGTCTGACTAAAGCAAAAATATCCTGACGATTTTCAGTAATTGCGCCACCGCCATAGCCATCTACTTTTGCCACATAATGCACAAATTCTCCACCGATTCTGATAGAAGTATTACCAAAACCATCAAAGGATTTAAAAGAAAATTCGTGTTCTGCACGACTAATGTAGCGGTCGGTTTCAGAATGACTTGGATTAGCAAAATCGCCCGTTCCATAATCAACAATATCTCTGACAAAAGCTGCTTTTACATTTGTATTTCCGAACTGATAGGAAGAAAGAAAACGATAAGCTTTGGTTTGTGTAATTTCTCTGGAGGCAATTACATCTGGCTGAATACTTAATTTATTGTCAGTCAGCCAAATATTCAAAGAAAGTACATTGTTGTTTTTTTGTTTCAAGTACAAATCTTGAATAAAACCTTTTTGGGCAGTTTCAGTAGGTTCAATCGGGTAAGTTCTTCCTTTGCTGTCGGTTCTTTCGGTTACCGAAAAATGATTATTGTATTTACTTCCGTAAAGTAAAGTTTTGCCAGAAAATTGTAAACCGTTTTTGTAAGACTTTACAAAACGTAAACCTGTTTGTAGATTATAATTATCAAAACTTCCGTACTGTCCGCCAAGCGTAAAGTTCATTCCTTGTCTTTTCCATTGTGGAACAGAATTGAGTAAAATACTTCCACCCACTGCATCAGAACCCACGCAGGAAGCCGAAGAACCATATTGAATCGCCATTTGGTCGAAACCTAACAATGGAACAGTTGAAAAATCGGTTTGTCCCGCCATTGGATTATTAATGTTCAATCCATTCCACATTACTGCCGTGTGCATGGCAGAAGTTCCTCTGAAAGAAATACTTGTTAACTGACCAGTTCCATAACTTTTAAAAGCGATGGGAGATTGATATTGTAGAAAATCGGCTAAAGTTTGAAATTGAAAACGAGCTAAAGTAGCAGAATCTATTTTTTGTACTTTCAAGCCTGCCATAAAATGTTCAGTAGCAAAACCTCTTACTTTTACTTCGTCGATTTGTTTGTTGGCAATTTCCTGGGCGTGGCTTCGCAAGGATATAAAAATACCCATGACTAAAAGTATTGGCTGAAAACGTAAGAAATACGTAAAAACAGCAGACATAACGTTGATAGTTAAGCCTTGACCTGCGGAATGAAACCGAAAATATTGACCAAGAAAATTGAAAGAAAAAATCGAACGCTCAATGATGCTTATCCTCCGTAAGCAAGCAATTAAGAATGATTTAATGGCAGGTCTCCTGACTTGTTTCTCATGTACCCAAACCTTCCCAGAATATTTGGTGAATTTGTGAATTGTGATTTAGTGATTAATAAGCCAATTAAATATTAGGATTATTTTTGAATTTCTTCATTCACTCAATCATTTATTCACTCAATCACCACTAAACCAGTGGCTATTGAAGAATGGCAATGATGGTATTGAAACTTACAGTTGCGGGGACAGTACAGGCATTCAACCTGATTCCCTATTAAGCTTTAAACTTGTATTGATACAAGCCTAATGCACCATAAACTGATGCAAAGGTAGCAGAATTTTTATGTTATTTTGAAGAAAGAATTTTAAAAGCTTGATTTATAGGCTTTTTTGTTGTGATTATTAGCTTATAAATCAAGTAATTAGGAACGTTTACTCTTCCATTAATTTTTTGAGGTCATCCATTTTAATTGGCTTAACCAAATAATTACTTACAATTTCATAAGATTTTGCTCTTTTAATATCCTCAGGGTCGATAGAGCTGGTGACGATAAAAATCGTCACAGCATTTTCAATAGGAATTTGGATAAATTCATCTAAAAATTGCCATCCGTCCCAAATAGGCATATTCAGGTCGAGGAAAATCAAATCAGGGAGTTTTTCGCCTGATATGATAATTGTTTTAAGGCTATCATAAGCTTCTTTGCCATTTTTGAAAACCAGAACACCATTGCAAAAATTAGCTAATTGCATCAATCTTTTAGTGCCAAAAACAAAGATAGGGTCATCATCAATGATGCAAGCGATGTCAATTTTTTTCATATTTAAGATATATGCTGAATGTTGTTCCTTTATCTACTTCACTACTTACTTCTACTTTTCCACCCATTGCCTCAATTTGATTTTTGGTAATGAATAAACCAACACCTCTGGCATCTTTATGGTAATGAAATGTTTTGTACAAACCAAAAAGTTTGGTGCCATGTCGTTTCAAATCAATACCCAAACCGTTGTCTTCTATTTTCAGAATAAGGTAATCTTTTTCTATAACAGTTGATAGTTTGATGTAGCTATCTCTTTCATCTGAAGAGTACTTGATAGCATTTGTCAGAAAGTTAAGCATAATACTATCTAAATAGGCGGGAATGGCTAGTACTTTTTCATCTGTATTGATATTGTTTTCAATCGCCACTTTTGATTCACGGGCAAGAGCCGATACATTTTGAATAGCATTTTGGATTGCGTTATACAAACTTACTCCTTTTAAATTATCAATAACGGCTGTATTCATCAATACTACTTCATTCAAATGAGCAATGGTTTCGCCAAGATTTTTGGAAGCAGATTTTAATAAATTTAAGTATTCATTTTCGGATAATTCAGGATTTTCTTCAAGAAGTATATCCATCATCATTGAGATATTTCCAGAGTGAGACCTCAAATTATGTGAAACAATATGAGCAAAGTTTTTTAGTCTTTCATTTTGGTCTTTTGTAACATCTAAAAGTGCTTTTATCTCTTGCTCCGCATTTTTTTGCTGAGTAATATCAATAATTTGTGAGATAAAATATAAAGGCTGATTAGACTGATTTCTTACTAAAGATGCTGCCAAAATGATATGAACGATATGCCCTTTTTTATGGATGTATCGTTTTTCCATCTGATAATGTGACCTTTTTCCATCAATCAATTCTTGAACTAAGTCAAGGTCAGCTTTTAAATCATCTGGATGAGTAATTTCTTGGAAAGTAAGTTGATAGAGTTCTTCTTCAGAATATCCAATAATTTGACAAAGCGTTTGATTAATTTTTAGCCATTTTCCGTCAATATCAAGCAAAGCCATACCAATTGCCGCATTTTCGAAATTACCTCTAAAAGCTTCTTCACTAATCTGAAGTTTTTCTAGCGCTTTTTTTCTTTCAGTAATATCGTGCATCGCTACAACAGCACCGAATAATTCACCATTAGGTCCTTTGAGTTGAGCACCCGAAATAGATACAATATGACTTGGGCCATCGTTAGGAGCAATAATTATCTCAACATTATGAATATTTCCTGCTTGTAAAGTCCGAATCAGCGGTATTTCTTCAGTACTTAGTTTTGTTGTACCATCTAAACGATAAAGCCCATAATAATTAGGAAATTCTTCCGGAGTAATATTAGCGATAGGTAAGCCATGCCATTGTTTAGTGGTATTGTTAAACAAAGTAAGGTTGCCGTGCTGGTCGCAAGCTACAATACCAATATCAATACTTTCAAGAATGGTTTCTAATAAAGTATGGTTTTCCAGAAGGCTTTGTTCAATTTTTTTGCGTTCGGTAATGTCGTCTGTGTACATAATAATGCCACCAATTTTGTCATTATCTTCACTGTACCAAGGTTTCACTTCCCATTTCAACCATTGTACGGAACCATCTTTTCTAACAAATTTATCTTCATCTCGTTTGATAGATTTTCCTTGTAAGCATTCTTGGTGTATTTTTTTCCATTCATCGCCTATTTCTGGAAAAATCTCGTAGTGTGATTTTCCGATTAAATCAATACCTTCTAAATGATAATCCGTTCGCCATTTTTCTGATATAGCCAAGTACTTTACATCAGTATCAAACATTGCAATAGCGGTAGGAGTATGTTCAATAAATACCGTATTACGTTCAATTTTTTTCTTTTGTTCGCTAATGTCAGAATGTGTTCCGTACATCATCAAAGGTTTTCCTTCGTTTGTCCAGCTCACCACTTTTCCTCTATCAATCACCCATACCCAATGACCAGCTTTATGTTTCATTCGGCATTCGCATTGGTAATATTCGGTTTTCTTTTCAAAACAAGCTTGAATTCTTTGATTAGATATTTTTAAATCATCTGGATGTACCAATTTCAACCAAGTATCTATGCTGATTGGTGCTAATTCATCTAAAGTATAACCCACTATTTCTGCCCAACGCTCATTAAAAAAGGTTTCGCCAGTTTGTACATTCCATTCCCAAGTACCAGCATTAGTACCTTTTATAACGCTTTGAAGCTTTTGCTTTTCTTTAATGAGTTCTTCTTGCGCTAGTTTCTGAGCATGAATATCCTGAAAAGTACCATAAATTCTAATACAAGTTCCTTCATAAAACTCGGATTGACAAATTACTCTTACCCATTTGATATTTCCTTTTGCAGTAATAATTTTAAAGTCAAGGTCGTAGCCTTGTCCTTTTGTAATAGCAAGATTTACTAATTCAGTTATTTTTGCTTTACTTTCACCTTCTTCGTAAAAGTTAATGGCAGTGTTTATATTGGGTTCAAAGTCTTCATCAACTTCGTGTATTTTCTTGGTAGTATTGCTCCATTGTAATTTTTGGCTTTCTATTTCTAATTCCCAATAACCTACCATTGCGGCGGCATTGCAGCGTTCCAAGAAATCATCTTTTCTCAGTAATTCCGTTATGTCGGTAAAAGAAAGGATGACATTAATGGCTTCTCCTTCACTATTTCTAATCACCATCGCCCGGCAACGAAACCAAATGGTAGAGCCATTTTTATGTTTGAATCGAAGAGTTTCGTCGTAAGGTTTATTAGAGCTTTTGTAATGCTCAAAGAATTTTTTAGCATCATCAAGATGAATTAGGGTTCTCCAGACATAATGGTTTTCTGGAATTTCGCTATGCGAAAAACCTAGAGTAGTCCAAAATTTAGGATTAATCCATTCGTTTGAAGGATCTTCAATATCAAGATATCCAAAACCATCCAATGCTGATTCTTGGATAAAATCAAATATTGAAAAGTCACTCTTGATAAGGCTATATAATTCTTGTTTAGGGTTACTCATTAATTTTGGCGGGGGATTTATTTAATGTTTTAAGCAAGTAATAAATAGCTTATTTAATCTAGTTTATGAATGATTTTTGAATGCAAAACCTCCTGAAAGCATTTTTATAAATGCTGATTTTTGTTTGGATTTTTTTAAAACAGCCAAATGTTCAAATTTAACGCAGAAAATCGTTGAGGGAATTTTATTCAAAGAAAATTAATCAAAAACATTTAGATGCACAAGGAAATAAATCAGGAAAACTTACTGATTGTTGTCATATTTAGCATTTGGCAAGATTATCTGAAAAAGCAAAAAGGAGTGATTTGATCATAGTTTTTGGGGATAACTAGCCCCAAATCTTAAATCGCATAACATTGGGATAACATAAACATAAACTAAGCATAACACAAGCGTAATACTGCGGTTATATAGCCGACCTAATTTTGTGCCATCAAAAAACAAACCAGTATGATGAAGCGCAAATTACTTTACACATTAATTATTTTATTTTCTTCTCTTTCATTCACCTTCGCCCAAGAAGGAACTATTCGTGGTACAATTAAAGATGCAGTAAGTAAAGAAGACTTAGTTGGAGCAACCGTTTTTATTGAAGGAATCAACAAAGGAGCAGCCGCTGATATAAACGGTTTCTTTTCATTCAATAAAATTCCAGTTGGTAATTATAAATTGAAAATATCATTTGTTGGATATAAAGTAAAATTCATTGAAAATGTAAAAGTTGTTGAAGGTAGTGTTACAGAAATCAACACTTTTATCGAAGAAGACCAAGCTACTACTTTAAATGAAGTAAAAGTTGTAGCAAAGAAATTAACCAATACTGAAGTTTCGGTTATCTCAGAAATCAAAGCTGCTCAGCAAATTGTAAGTGGTATTTCTGCCGCACAAATTGGTAAGACTTTAGACCGTACCGCTGCCGAAGTAGTAAAACGTGTACCGGGTGTAACAATTTTCGGAGACCGTTTCATTAACATTCGTGGTTTGAATGAACGTTATAACACAGTAATGTTAAATAACGTATTTACACCAAGTATGGAATCGGATGTTCGTTCATTTTCATTCGATGTTATTCCTTCAGGACAAATCGACCGTATTTTAGTATATAAATCTCCAGCCGCTGAATTACCGGGTGAATTTGCTGGTGGTGTGGTGAAAATCTTCACGAAAAGTATTCCAGACGAAAATTATTTGACAGTTGATGTAAGCGGAGCTTACCGTGATGGAACTACAGGAAAAGAATTTTTCCGTCCGCAAACTGGAAAATACTCTTATACAGGTTTTAACAATGGTTTTTCAGACCTTCCTAAATATTTCCCAACAACAAGCGAGCTAAAACAAATTGCTGTTTCTAACCAAGCAGCCTTAACACAAGCTGGACAAATGTTAAGAAATACTTGGACGCCAGAATCTTCTACTGCTATTCCTGATTTACGTTTCTCAATTACTGGTGCTTATAAATTTATTGATAAAGAAGATTTGAAATTGGCGAACATCACAGCCTTTAACTACAGTAATACTCGTACAACTTTTGAAATGGCAAGAAGTGATTTTGGTTATTCAATTGACCAAAATAGTGTAGAAACCATTAATGAAGATACTAAATTCAGAGATTTACAATATAACAACTCAGTTCGTGCAGGTTTTTTACATAACTGGGCTTTGAGGTTGAACGAAAACCACACTTTCGAATTTAAAAACCTCTACAACCAAATGAGCAACGCTCAATATGTGAATAGAAATGGTTTAGAAAATGGTGGAACTTGGAATATTCGTTCACTGGACCAAGTATATCGTGGAATTTACACAGGTCAAGTATTGGGTCGTCACAACTTCAATGATAATAAAACAAAATTAGACTGGGTAGTTGGTTACAATAAATCAAACAGCGATCGTCCTGATTATAAGCGTTATAGGTATTCAACAGAAGGAGCAACACCAACATTATTAGTTCCTTTTGGAGCAGCGCAAACGGTTAACTTGGGAAGAACGAATATCATGCTCGACGAAGATGCTATTCTAGGAGGAATCAATTTAGTACAAAAATTAACGGTATCAAAAGGAAAAACGGCAGAAGATAATAAGGAAATAGAAGTAAAAGCAGGTGTTTTTTACGAAGACAAGAAACGTACATTTAATGCTCGTAACCTTGGTTATGTTCGTTCAAATAGCTCATTATTTGATATTGGTAGCTTGCCTATTGATGAGATTTTCGCATTGCAAAATATTAATACAACCAATGGAGTAAAAATTGATGAGCAAACAAATGCTTCTGATTCATACACAGCAAGTAATAGTCAAATTGCGGGTTATTTCTCTGGAAATTACTCTTTCACAAAGAAATTAAACTTGATTGCTGGTGTACGTGTAGAAAAGAACGTTCAAAAATTAAATAGCTATGACATCAGTAGAAACTTGCCAGTAAATTATAATCGTGATTTAACAAATCTTTTGCCTTCAGCAAATTTAACGTATAATTTCTCTGAAAAAGCGCTATTGCGTATTGCTTATGGTAAAACCTTGAATCGTCCAGAATTCCGTGAAGTTGCTCCATTCTCTTTTTATGATTTTGTAAATAATCGTGTAATTACTGGTAACCCAAGTTTGAACAATGCCGAAATTGATAATTATGATTTCCGTTATGAATTCTACCCAACACCAGCAGAAGTAATTTCAGTAGCAGCCTTCTACAAGAACTTTAAAAACCCAATTGAAGTGATTTTTGACGGTGTAACAAATGCTAATTTAAGTTTTGGAAATGCTGAAAGTGCTTACAGTGCTGGAGTTGAAATCGAAGTAAAAAAGTCATTAGATAAATTAACAGCATCAGCCCTATTAAATAAAATTAATTTGGTATTCAATGGCGCATTTATCTACAGCCGTGTAAAAATTGGTTCAACCGCTACTAATCAGTCGGATAATCGTCCATTACAAGGGCAGTCTCCGTACATTGTTAATGCAGGTGTCAACTACAACGACGCTAAAAAGAATACACAAATCAGCTTATTGTTCAACGTAATCGGTAAACGTATTTATGCGGTAGGTAACTCATTTGCAGCAGGTTATCCAGATTGGTACGAAATGCCACGTAATGTAATTGACTTTACTTTCTCTAAAGAAATTGCCAGAAATCTTATTTTGAAAGGCGGTATTACAGACATCTTGAATCAAAGAAATTTGATTATCCAAGATGGTAACAAAGACAATACTTATGATACCAATGTTGACCAAGTTATTCAGTCTTACTCTCCGGGCAGAACATATTCTTTAGGACTTGTGTACACATTAAGAAAAAAATAATAATCATCCATCAATATATTTTCAGTTGAATTTTTAACACATTATTTCTTAATCTAATAATTAAATCAATGAGATTTTTAAACATGAAAGCTACTCGAATTATTGCTTTGTTGCTCTCGATGGCAACGGTATTTCAAGCTTGTAAGGACGACACGGCAGAAGTGGTTCCTTTACCAACAATTTCAGTTTCAGGAACTTTAGCTGGTATTCCAGGAGCAACAGTTCAGTTAAAAGCATCTATCAATGCTCCGGGTGGTGTAAAGTCGGTAGTGGTTTTGAAAAATGGTGCTGCTTTTGATACAAAAACTGGAACAGGAGAAAAAACATTAGACTATACAAAGGATTATGTGATTGACAATGTAGCTGCTGGCTCAATAGTAAACTTTACTGTTCAAGTAACAGATCAGTCGAATCAAGTATCAGCTTTAACAACTATCCCAGTTACAGTATCGGCTGTACCAGCCCCAACAGTTGTAACAGTTGAAGGTATCATTGAAGGAAACGTAACTTGGACAGCTGACAAAATTTATAAATTGAAAAGCTTTGTACGTGTTGGTCAAGAGTCTGTTTTTGGAACAATCACTAAAACAGGTACTTTGACGATTCAACCAGGTACAATTATCATCGGTGACCGTGCTACAAAAGGTACATTAGTAATTCAAAGAGGAAGTAAAATTATTGCTGAAGGTACAGCTGCTAAACCAATTATTTTTACATCAGAAAGAGCAGTAGGTGAACGTGAACCAGGTGACTGGGGTGGATTGGTAATCTGTGGTCGTGCTGTAAATAACTTGCCAGATGTTCAATCAAGCCGTGAATTAGAAGGAGCTTATGGTGCATTCCACGGAGGAACTGATAATGCTGATAATTCAGGTTCATTAAAATATGTGCGTGTTGAATATGCTGGTATTCCAATCAACCCTAATCAAGAAGTTAACTCTTTCACATTTGGTTCTGTAGGTGCTGGAACAAGTTTAGAATATTTACAAGCTTCATTTGGTTTAGATGATTCATTCGAATGGTTTGGTGGTAATGTAAATGCTAAATACTTAGTAGCTTACAAAGGATTAGATGATGATTTTGATATGGATAATGGTTTCTCTGGAAACATCCAATTCGGTATCGGTATTCGTGGTGCAACACAAGCAGATATTTCAGGCTCAAATGGTTTTGAAGTAGATAACGATGCAGCAGGTTCAAGCAATACACCATTTACTTCTGCAACATTAGCAAACATGAGTATTATCGGACCTAAAGGAAGTTTAGCAACGACAATTAGTACTCAATTCCAAAATGGTATGCAATTGCGTCGCAATAGCAAGTTGAAAGTTTATAATGCAGTTGTTACGGGTTATCCTTACGGAGTTTATATTGATAGCCAAAGAGGTGATGCAAAAGGTAATGCTTCAAGAGGAGAATTAGTACTTAACAACGTTGTATTGGCTGGATTAGAAGGCTGGGGAACAGGTGGTTTTGGTACAAGTGCAGTTTCTGAAAAAGAGCAAGGTGGAACTTTAGCTGATATATTAATTGGTGATCAAAAACCATCAGTTTGGTTTGCAGCTCAGACAGGAAATAAAATTTTAGCAACGAGCTCAACAGTTGGTTTAAGCCCTTCTTTGTTCTTAACAGGTCGCCCAACATTTACTTTAGCTTCTGGTTCAAGTTTATCAGGTGTTAATTTACCAACTACTTTACCTGCATTCTTCACAAAAACTACTTATGCTGGTGCATTCAACGATGTAGATTGGACAGCAGGTTGGACAGAATTTAACCCACAAGGTGTTTCTTACGTGAAATAATTTTTAGTACAAGTAAAACTTCAGTCTGCATATTTTTAAAATATCAGACTGAAGTTCATTAAGCTTTCAATTACCAATATGAAAAATATCTTAATCATTCTTTCTGCTTTTGTTTTACTGACATCGTGTAGTTCAAAAAAAAATCAAGCAATTAATTACTTTTCTACTCAAGAACAAGACACCCTCTTAACCAACATCATTACTTATATCTATTCGCCTGCACCTGGTGCTAATAACAACACCAAATTTGAAACGAGGTATAGAAGTTTCTACCAAAAAGCCTTACCATTTTTTAAAATCCAAGAATATTATCAAACAGAAGACGGTTGGAATTATGTTTTCATTATTCGTCCTGTTTCATCAAGCCCAATCTTCAGAAGAGGAGTATTGGCAAAATTTAAACTCAAAGAAGGCTCATTAAAGCCAGAATCTTTTGAAGAAGTCATTAACACACCTCATTTAAGAGAAGAGATTGTAGTAGAGCGAGGAGGTTTTTTATTTAAGGAATTGATTAAAAAGGGAAATGTAGATGAATACCTTTCCATGAAACAATATATAGAGTGGCCAGACGACCACCTAAAATACAACAAAGCTACTCATGAGTGGGTAACAGTCAAGCCTTATTAAGGTTTTCTCCTCGTTGTAAAACGGGGAGAAAGTCCGAAATGGATTTTCATATTGGTGTAATTATGCAAAAGCCGAAGCGTATCGCTTCGGCTTTTCTATTTTTTAGCTATTGTGTAATTATACAGTTCAGCAATTCGGAGGGTATTGAAAGGAGGAATGGCTTCTTCCAAACTTATTTGCCAATTGATTTCATTGAGGAGTTCAATAAAATCTTGATTATCTGAATAGGCTTTTCTTAAATTTCTTTTTGATAAAGGAATCAAATCACCATTAGCTTCCTTACTGAAATAATAAAGTTGATTGGACATTTCATTACTGATGTCTAAACGATAAACATAAATGCCTTTTTTACTTAAAATTTCATAAGATTTATTACCCACAAATCGCCAGTCTTTTTCGCCTTTGCGATAGCCAAAAGCATTTTTAAAATTATAGATTTTGGTAGTGCCATTTTTAACTTTTACACTGCTGTATCTTTCTTTAAAAGCACTAGCATTAGTGGCTGTAAGTTGTTCTTTTTCAAAGTCTTGACTGTTTAGATAGACACCATCTTGAGCTTTGCTTTCTAAGCAGCATAAGCAATAAAAAATACAATAGATTTTTTTCATGAAGAAATTGTTTTGTCTTTACACAAAAATCAGATTTAGATATTACTTCATGATTAGCTCAATGTTAAATGAAAGTTATGAATATTAAGTTTTGTAATTTTGAGTTTCAGTCCTTGAAAAATAGAAGTTAAAACCCTTAAATGGATTGTTTGTTAATAACTTTAGTCATAAAAACTGTGTTTAGATAAATCGAAATACTTAAAAAAAACGTAGATACAATCATCATCAAAAAAGGCAAAATGAACCCCAATATTCTTAAAATTCAATCGGCAATCGAGCCAATTCGTCAAGAAATTACTTCTCATTCGGTTTACAAATACATTCATGAATTAGAAGATTTACAGCTTTTTATGCAAGACCATGTCTTTGCCGTTTGGGATTTTATGTCATTGCTAAAAGGTTTGCAACGTCATCTTACTTGTGTGGACATTCCGTGGATTCCAGTTGGCAGTGCTAGTACACGTTTTTTAATCAACGAAATTGTGATTGGAGAAGAAAGTGATACCGACACCGAAGGCAATACCATGAGTCACTTTGAATTGTACTTAAAAGCCATGCAACAATCTGGTGCTTCAACCGAACAGATTGAAAAGCTTATAGTTTTACTTTCGCAAAAAGTAAGTGTTCAGGAAGCTTTGACACAAGTACAGGTTTCAGAAAGTGTTCGTCAATTTGTAGATTTTACTTTTGACGTAATCAATACGCAGAAACCACATATTATGGCTGCTGTATTTACTTTTGGACGTGAAGATTTGATTCCATCAATGTTCCTTTCGATGGTGAAAGATTTAAACCAAAGTATGCCAGAAAGCATTTCGATTTTCAATTATTATTTAGAAAGACATATTGAAGTGGATGGCGACCATCACAGCCATTTAGCCTTGAAAATGGTAGAAGAATTGTGTGGAAATGATGCCGAAAAATGGGCTGAAGCTGAAGCCTATTCACTTCGTTCATTGAAGGTAAGAAATCAA
Organism: Arcicella lustrica; assembly: GCF_034930985.1. Taxonomy (NCBI): domain Bacteria; kingdom Pseudomonadati; phylum Bacteroidota; class Cytophagia; order Cytophagales; family Flectobacillaceae; genus Arcicella; species Arcicella lustrica. The sequence continues at coordinate 47,202 of NZ_JAYGIM010000005.1, read as the reverse complement.
CTTTGGAATGGCGTTGAAGTAAAAATCAAAGAATTGGCTGAAAGCGTTTAAGGAGTCCAATCATTTACGGTAGCGGTAACCCTTGCGGTTACCGTTTCATCCGAGGCAACTGCAAGAGTTGCTGCTACAATTGGTAAAAATCTAAATAAAAAATTCTGCTTTACAGTAATAAATAGCTGTAAAGCAGAATTTTTATTTTCAAATTACCAAATTTTCAAACCTTCAAATCCCAAAATTACTTCATTTTATAAGCTGGATGATTTTTTACATATTCATCAAAAGAGAATTTACCAGAGCCAATCAACCAAAAAAGCCCAAGTAATAATAATACAATCACCGATAACCAAAGCTCAGAATTGACGAAAGTAAAGCCGTTTCTGATGTTGGCAAAAAACACTGCTACAAACAAAATTGGTACTTGGAAAGCCGCCGCCAGTCGGGTTAAGCAACCCAAAGTAATCAACAGTCCTCCGACCAAATGGGCGAAAGCCACATAATGCACCGCCACAAAAGTCCAAGCATTAAAATGCAGTCCTTCTACAAGCGTCGAGAGATAGGAAGTATCGCCGATAAAGCTCATTCCCTTAAAGAATAGCAACAACCCCAAGCCAATCCGAACAATGTCAAGCCAAGCTGGGTGGTGTTTATCACCCCAATTTTCTATGCTTTCAATAGTAGTCATTTTGATAATTGTTTAGTTTATTGAATTTATAATAAAAATATAACATTGTCAATATTTGATAGAATTATTTTGTGTGGTTTGCGAAAATTATAAAACTGTAAGGAAGATGACAATTGGTGAAGGAGAGAATTGTAAAATTTGTATCGTAATCAAATAACAACAAATATGAAATTTCTTATTATTCTATTCAGTATCATTAGTTTAAATGTTTTTTCACAAGACATAAACACACGTAAAAAACACTTCTTAACAGAAAAAGGAGTAGCACTCAGTGGCTACGATGCCTTGACTTATTTTCAAGGAAAACCCCAAAAAGGCAAAAAAGAGTATTCTTACACGCAAGAAGGAATTATTTACCAATTTTCATCTGCCAGCAATTTGGAAACCTTCAAGAAAAATCCTTCAAAATACGAACCACAATACGGAGGTTGGTGTGCTTATGCGATGGGAAGCAAAGGCGAAAAAGTAGAAGTTGACCCCGAAACCTATAAAATTGTCAATGGAAAATTGTACTTGTTCTATCATACTTTTTTCAGCAATACGCTTGCAGATTGGAACAAAGACGAAACTAATCTAAAAGCCAAAGCAGATATTAATTGGGAAAAAATAATCAAAAAATAAAGCCATGACCAGTCAAAAAATCTATATTAGTTGGACAGCCCAAATCATCGCAGCAGGGATTTTAGCCCAAACACTTTTTTTCAAATTTTCGGGTGCAGCCGAAAGCGTAGCCTTGTTTAGTAAATTGGGAGTTGAGCCATTCGGTCGTTACGGTGCGGGAGTAACAGAGCTTTTGGTCGTGATTTTATTACTTAGTCCACGGAAAGCTTGGGTTGGAGCATTTTTAGGAATAGGAGTAATGTTTGGGGCAATCTTGGCACACCTCACCGTTTTGGGAATTGAAAGCGACGGAGATGGAGGATATTTGTTTATCTTAGCGTTAGTTACTTTGCTTTGTTGTTCTATCGTAGCATATATCCGTAAAGGTGATTTTTTCGCCTTTTTCTATACATTAACCTAATTAACTCCAATGCAAGAAGAAGCAAAATATTGGTACTTACACGACCATCAATTATTCTCGGTTTTAAGCCGTGAAGAAAACCGTGCTTTGTGTTTGATTCCGAATTTTAAAACGGTTAAAAAAAATGAAATTCTTTACTTTTCGCATGATGACGAGCAAAGACTTTACACCATCAAAAGCGGAACGCTAAAAATTATTTCGGTGGATGCTGAAGGCAACGAAACAGTAAAAGAAATTTTACGTTCTGGCGATTTGTTCGGGCAATATACCTTTGATGAAATGGATGAAAACGAAGACGAGTACGCCGTTGCCGTTTCCGATAAAGTAGTGATTTGTAGTTTCAAACAAAACGATTTTGAAAATATCGTAAAACGAAATCCTCAATTAGCCATTCGTTATACCAAATTGGTGGGTTTTAAACTTAAAAGGATTTCTAATAATTATAGCAATTTGATGTTCAAAGATGTACGAACAAGATTTGCTTTGTTCTTGAAAGATTGGGCGATAAAAGAAGGAAACGGACAAACAAAAAATATCGTGGTGAAGAATTATCTTACCCATAACGACATCGCAGGACTGATTTGTAGTACTCGCCAAACGGTTACTTTACTTTTTAATGAATTCAAAAATGCAGGATTGATAGATTATACTCGTAGCGAAATTATTGTGAAAGATGTACATCAATTAGCTTGAAATTTTATTTAGTGATTGGTGAATAGTGATTAGAATTTTAATATTTTGATTATCAGTTGTTTGTATGCTGAAAATCTAATCGCCAATAACTTACTAATAAATTTACCAATTGCAATAAAGCCAATCCGATAAAAATACAAGCAATGAGTTTATTCAACCGTTCGTCGCTCAAGTATTTAAAAATAAGATTTCGCTTCCTATCTGCCAGAAAAGCATAAGTATAAACCAACAAGAATGTTCCCGTGCCAGCACCTAACACAAAACTTGTTTTTTGAATGGAAGAAGTAATTTTCAGCCAATCGTATTTACCATAAGAAAGTAAAACCACTACCCAAAAAGGCAAAAGAGCAGGATTGAAAAGGGATAAAGAAATACCTTTGATAAAGGAAAAAAAAGGATTGTTCAACGAAATTTTCTCATATTCAATTTCCTGTTTTTTCTGAAAGAAAGTAAAGACTCCAACCCCGAAAAGTAAGATGATAATTGCCCTTTGCATCCAAAATTCAACTTGTGGATATTTCTCAAAAATCATTAAACCTTCAATGGCTAAATAGGCATAAGTACTTTCGCACAAAACACCTCCTAAGGCTACCAAAATAGCAATTCTGATATTTTTCTGTAAAGTACTATGTACCACATAAACGCTTAGTGGACCGGGCGGAATTGTGGCAATATAACTTATTAAAGCAGTAATGAAGTAAATAATAAAGGTTTTCAAAGGATGATGATTTGGAGATTTCTTTAGCAAGTTATCTTTAAAAAACTTGAGACAAGGCAATCTTTACGACAAATTTTAGATGAATCCTCTTTAACTTTCTAAAAATTGAATACAAAACCTTTAGTATTTCGGTTTGCTAAAATTATCTTTGTGCCATAACCAAAAATTAATCACAAAATGTCAAGACAAAATATCCTTACAGGCTCACCTTGGGAAGACAAAATGGGCTATTGCCGTGCCGTAAGAATCGGAAATATTATTGAAGTATCAGGAACGGTTGCCATTGTTGATGGTGAAAATGTAAAGTCTGACGACGCTTTTGCACAAACCAATAATATCATTGAAAGAATTGCAAAAGTATTAGAAGAAGCTGGTTCAAGCTTGAACGATGTAGTAAGAACAAGAATTTTTACAACTGATATTACGCAATTTGATAATATTGCAAGAGCTCACGGAGCATTTTTTGGAGCGATTAAACCAACTACAGGAATTTACGAAATCAGTAAATTAGTTTCACCAGATTACTTGGTAGAAATTGAATTTACAGCGATTGCTCAGTAAATTTCTTTGAAAATAAGACATAAAAAAAAAGCCTCAATGAAAATTGGGGCTTTTTGCTTTATTGAAGCGTATGGTGTTAAAACGCCGAACGTTTATAAAAAGTTTTACGTTAGAAAAATAGTTGAATTATTTTTCATTTAAATTTATGAAACAACAAACTATTTATGAAGTAGCCGTAATTCCGATTGGTTCGCTGAATACGATTCGAGAAAAAGAGACGATTTTAAGCTACTTTTCTAATCTCAGCAAGTGTTTAGACCAAGTAATTGCGTCTTTGGTAATCAATGGTTGGGAAAGCAAAATTAATTATACTGCAGTGTATAGAAGTTTGAAGGAAAAAGGGAAATATGTTGCGGAGTTCAAAATTGCGAATAATAAAATTTTCAGAATCGTCATTACACCAAGAACCATCAATCCGTCTTTGACGATGTTGGGAATTGAGGAAAAACCCTAATAATTGTGATTTAGTGAATGAGTGATTTAGTGATTGAATTGTTACTTAACTGTGAATAACTTATTGTGTCGTAATCACTCATTCACAATTCACTCAATCACAATTAAACGCCATACGGATTCACCGCTTTTATTTGCATAAAATATTCGGGCTTATCCAAAGGTTCAAAGCCGAATTGGGCGTACAAACCGTGGGCATCCCAAGTAGCAAGTACCCATCTGCGTAAACCTTGTAAGTCGGGATGTTTCAGTACGCTTTCTACTAAAAATTTAGAAAGTCCATTTCCTCGGTATTCTTCCAACACAAAAACGTCTGCTAAATAAGCAAAAGTCGCCAAATCGCTAGTGACTCTACAAAAACCAATTTGTACTAATTTGTTCTCTTGTTGATGATAAACACCAAAAGTAATCGAATGAGCAATAGAACGCTGAACGATTTCCACAGGAATACCTTTCGCCCAATAAGAACGATTACAGAGATAATCATGAATTACGTCAATTTGTAATTTTGATTTATCTGTCGAAATCAAAAAATCATCTTTTTGTACTTCAAACATTGTAAGCAGTGATTAGTAAAAGTGATTGGTGATTAGTTGTGCTTGCCTAAAATAGGTTGACGTAAATTTCAACTTATATATGAAGATTTTAGGCTTATTTTTCTAAATGCAAGATCGCTTCTTTTTTCAATAAAGCTTTGTCAATCGGCACAACACCCAATGATTCACATACTAATCCGCCACCCAAATTGGATAGGCCAGCCACTAATTCGGGCGATAAACCCAAAGCAACACAACAAGCAGCGATAGAAATAACAGTATCACCTGCACCCGAAACATCCGCAATTTTACGGAAATGGGCTGGAAAATGTCTTTTCTCATCTTTGAAATCAATATAAACGCCTCTTTCTGAAAGTGTAATAAAAGCACCTTTTAGTTGTAAAGTAGTTTTTAATTGACTCACCGCATTTTCTAATTCTTCACTTTTCTTTACATCAAAACAGATGTCCAAACCTTCACGCAGTTCTTTCAAATTGGGTTTGAAAAGTGTGGCTTGCTGATAATGCAGGAAATTTCGTTTTTTGGGGTCAACTACGGTTGGAATATTATGATTATTGGCAAAATCAATAATGTCGGTAATGAGTTCTTTAGAAAGTACTCCTTTGTCATAATCTTCAAAAATAATGACATTAGCTTCTTTGGCAAGTTCTTTGATTTTTTGACTGAGTGATAAGTTTTCAGTTTCATTAATCAAAGCATCGGTTTCTGTATCAATGCGTACAATTTGCTGCGAGCCTGCAATGATTCTTTCTTTTACTGTTGTAATTCGGGTTTCAGACTGAATGATGCCTTCGGTAGATAAACCACGTTCTTGTAAAAGTTTGATTAAATCATTTCCATAAGTATCGTTTCCAACAACAGAACAAATAATGGCTTCCGCACCCAAACTTTGAACATTCATTACCACATTTCCTGCACCACCCAAACGTACTTCACGGTTTAATACATTCACAACAGGAACAGGTGCTTCTGGCGAAATACGCTCTACTTTACCCCAAGTGTAGGAGTCGAGCATCACGTCGCCAACGATGAGAACTTTAAGCTGATTAAATTGATTGAAGATTTCAGAAATTGTCATAAAAAGATAGATTCAAAAATGGGCTAACATCTGTTTTGGAAAACAAAATTAACGCATTTTTAGAAGTATTAGTCTAAAAACCTTTTTTCAAGGCGATTATCCACCAATCGTAGTCATTGATTCTGTAATGATACTTTTGCGGTTGCGTTCGGCTTCAAAGCCATCTTTGGGGCGTTGTTTGAAAACATTGATAAAAGTACTTTTTAATTCTTCATCGGAAACTCCACTTCTCAGTAAGTCTCTGATATTTAGTACGCCATCGTCGTAAAGACAAGTTTTTAAATCGCCCGTTGCCGTTAGGCGAATACGATTACAAGTGCCACAAAAAGTACGTGAAAAAGCAGCAATTACACCGATATTGCCTTGATAACCTGGGATTTGATAATTGTAAGAAGTAGAATTTGGAGCGTCAACCAATTTCTGTAAATCAGGATATTGGCTTCTAATTTCTGCTAAAATACGAGGCGCATTCCAATTCAGTTTTGGATAATGTGCACCTTCGCCATTGAAAGGCATTTCTTCAATAAAACGAATCGAAACGTTATTGTCTTTAGTAAGCTCTGATAATGGAATGATGTCTTGGGTATTTTGCCCGTCCATTACTACGGCATTTACTTTTACTTCAAAACCAGCGTCTAATAATTGAAAGAGCGTTTCATAAACTTTGTCGAATTCGTCTCTTCTTGCGATTTCAAAAAAACGTTTTTTATCTAAAGTATCCAAACTTAAATTCACAGCACGCACGCCCATTTCTTTCATTTGGCGAATGTATTGTCCTGTCAGAATTCCGTTTGTGGTAATATTGAGTTCTGTAATGCCTTCAATTTCAGAAAGCTGGTACATGAAATCAATCATATTGTGGCGAACAAAAGGTTCTCCGCCCGTAATTCTTACTTTAGAAACGCCTAATTCAGACAAAACAGAAACTGTTCGAAGCATTTCTTCATAAGTCATCAATTTTGATTTATGTAAATACTTCACACCCACTTCTGGCATACAATAGAAGCAACGTAAATTACAACGGTCTGTCACTGCCAAACGCAAATACGTAATTGGCCGACCATGATTGTCGTAAATCAAGTTTTGGGAGTTCTGTTTTTTGTTTTGAGTTATCACGTCTAAATTCGTTTCTTTGTTGAACAAATTTAAGTAAATAACTGTAGTGAATGCAAAAACATTCAATTGTTGTAGCTTAAAATTAATATTTAGGAAGTAATATGAAGTACGGCATCAATCTTTTTGGTATTACCAAGGAAATAATTGGAAATACTTATATTGAAATAGATATGGAGGAAGAGGCAAATGCAGAGCAATTGTTAGAAAGGCTAAAGAATAATTATCCGAAACTGAAAGCTATCAAATCGCTATTGTTGGCAGTGAATAGCGAATATGCTGAGAAAGATTTGCTTTTACATTTCAGAGATGAGATTGCATTGATTCCACCAGTAAGCGGTGGTTAAAAGAAAAAACCTTTGATTTCACAACTGGAAATCAAAGGTTTTTAAAATTAAACTCCGTTAGCAGAAGATTTGATTGAAGCATTTAGGTTTTTAATTTTTCTTTCATATCGATTGATGATTTCACGCTTCTGATTGGTATGAATTCTGCGTTCTTTTACAATTCTGTTAGATAAAACCTGAATCGTTTTTTCTTGCTTTTTAATATGAGTATTAAGTGAACTCACTTGGGTCTCATAACCTTCGATTTTTTTCTGCGTTTCAACTTTAAAAGCTTTGAATTCTTCAACTTTCAAATCAACATCTTTGAAAAGGCTTAAAACTTTCAAAGAATCTTGTTTGTAATTGTTTCTGATGTTGCCAATTTCTACAAAATAAGAACGGTATTTGTTTTCTTGGGCAAGTAATTCTTCGGAGAGTGTTAGTGTTTTGGCCCTTAAATCTCGTACTTCAACTTGTGAGCGTTTGAAATTTTCGTTGAGCCGACTTTTCGAACTGTCGAGCTCATTGTACTTTTTACTTGTCACACAAGAAGATTGAGTTAAAATGAGGGAAATTAAAGCTACAGAGGCGGGGATGATACTTTTTTTCATGATTTTTTAAAATGGCGATGATTTAGGTTAAAAACATTACTCATAAAAATGATAATGAGAGCATTAAAAATAGTTTTATAAATAAATTAGAAGTTAAAAGAGTTAGTAAACATCAAAAGACATTTACTGGTTACTGTAAGCGACGGTACTTGTACAATGTTTTTTACTACTTTAGTAGAGACTGATAATTTCGATATTAAGATGTTTTTATTTATTTAAGTGGTTGATTTATAGTTGTTAAAGTTATTATTTATTGTCTTTAGGTAATGATTTTGAAAAAGAGTAACACTTGCAAAATAAATAATTTTTAATTTATGTACCAAAGAAGTTTATGAAAATAGGACATATTTGGTAATTAGTAAAGATTGAGTTTGTTTTAACGCATGGTAAAATTACAAGACAACTTTTTTTTAATTATCCATTATTATATGGCTTAAATATGATGTTTCCGTCTTTGTTACGAACCTGAGCATACGTAGATAAAATTAAAAACATGCTATTATGTATGGATTTCTTGAAATTTTACGGATATTATTTGTCCGAAGGAATTTTAATTGAGAAACAATTTTCAGTTTAATATACTATTGTTAATTTATTTGAATAGATAAGCATAAGTATTTTGTAATAAACTTTACACTTTCAACACTTCGTGACGATATGGATATTTGTGAAAACGACGGTTACCAAACACCGCCTAAAGTAATTGCTGATTTAGTTACAGCAAGCCCAACACCTAGTGTAAGTGTGGATTCGAAAGGAGAATGGATGGTTTTGCTTCAGCGTGCAGCCCAGCCTTCTATTGCACAATTAGCAGAACCAGAACTTCGGTTGGCAGGTCTGAGAATTAATCCTGCCAATAATGGACCAAGCCGAACTACTTATTTTGTAGGTATTCGATTAAGAAAAGTAGTAGGGAAAGAAGAAATAGCCATCAAAGGTTTGCCCGAAAAACCTTTATTGAATTATGCAAGCTGGTCGCCAGATGAATCTAAAATTGCTTTTTGTCATTCAAGTCCTGAAAAAATAGAACTTTGGGTCTTAGATATTGAAACAGCTATGGCTAAAAAAGTGTCTGATTTAGCAATGAATGCTGTTTTCGGACATCCATACTCTTGGCTTTCGGATGGGAAATCTTTGTTAGCAAAAGTACTGGTACCGAACCGTGGAAATCCGCCACAGAAAAATGCCGTACCGACAGGGCCAACAATTCTTGAAAATTTAGGAAAAACAAATCCTAGTAGAACCTATCAAGATTTACTGAAAAATGAAAGCGATGAAAGGCTCTTTGAGTTTTATACGAGTGCTGAATTAGTAAAAGTCAATTTAGAGGGAACGGTAGAAAAAATCGTTGAAGCAAGTATTATTCAATCGGCAAGCAGTTCGCCCGATGGACAATACCTTTTGGTAAAAACCATTCAACGCCCATTTTCATATCTTGTTCCTTATAGCCGTTTTCCAATAAAAATAGATGTTTTAAACATCGCTGGAACGTTTATCAAAACATTGGCAGATAACCCTTTGATTGAAAATGTTCCGATTTCGTTTGATGCTGTTCAAAAAGAACCACGTGGCTTTAATTGGCGACACGATACACCCGCTACTGTTTATTGGGTTGAAGCCCAAGATGAAGGTGACCCTAAAAATGAAGTGGCTGTTCGAGATAAAGTAATCACCTTGAGTTCGCCTTTTACAGGAGAAACAAGAACGATTGCTGAAACGGGCTATCGCTATGCAGGGATTATTTGGGCAAATGAAAATTTGGCTTTAATTGATGAATATTGGCATAAAACCAGAAGAGTAATTACCAAAATTATTGACCCAAGTGGAGGGAAGGAAGCAGTTGTTTTATTCGACCGTTCTTCTGAAGATAAGTATAATGAACCCGGAAGTCCATCAACGAAAAAAAATCAATATGGAAGATTGGTCATGGATTTGCAAAAGGATAATTCCGTATTCATGACAGGCGACGGAGCATCTGCCGAAGGCGACCGACCTTTTGTCGATATTCTGAACCTGACGACTAAGGAAACAAATCGACTTTGGCGTTCGGAAGCACCATTTTATGAACGTCCGATTGCTATTCTTGATAATGAAAAACAGATTATTCTGACCATCAGAGAGTCAAAACAGGATAATCCAAATTACTTTATTCGAGATTTAAAGCAGCAAAACAGTAAGCAAATTACTTTCTTCCCACATCCTTATCCAGCTTTAAAAGGGGTAGAAAAACAAGTTTTAAAATACAAACGTCATGATGGCGTGGAGTTAACAGCAAATCTTTATTTGCCCGCTGATTATCAAAAGGAACAAGGTGCTTTACCATGTTTGTTGGAAGCTTATCCTTTAGAATTCAAGGATAAAAGTAATGCTGGACAAATTTCAGGTTCACCTTATGAATTTACTTCGATTTATTGGGGTTCACCGATTTTTTGGGTAACACAAGGTTTTGCTATTTTAGAAGGAACGTCTATTCCAATTGTTGGCGAAGGAACTACCGAACCTAACGATACTTATCTAGAACAATTGGTGGCAGGTGCAAAAGCTGCTATAGAGGAAGGTGCCAAATTAGGAGTAGTTGACCCGAATAAAGTAGGCGTAATGGGGCATTCTTATGGTGGATTTATGGTGGCAAATTTATTGTCACATTCTGATTTGTTCAAAGCGGGAATTGCTAGGAGTGGAGCTTATAATCGTACTTTAACACCTTTTGGTTTTCAAGGTGAAGAACGTACTTTTTGGCAAACGCCCGAAACATATCATAAAATGTCGCCATTCAATTATGCCGATAAAATGAAAACACCTTTATTGTTAATTCATGGCGAAGCCGATAATAATACGGGGACTTTTCCTATTCAGTCAGAGCGATATTATAATGCTTTAAAAGGTCTGGGCGCAACAGTACGTTATGTACAATTACCTTACGAAAGCCACGGTTACCAAGCCAAAGAATCAATTTTGCACATGCTTTGGGAAATGAATACTTGGCTGAATACTTATGTGAAGGAGTAACTTTGTGATGAATTTTGAGTTGTGTACTTTGGTTAAATTAGTCCAGCGAGAATATCATTGGACTAATTTTTTAATCGACTATTTGATAAAACTATACAAAAACGGTGCTTTGTGCGATTTGCCTAAAAACTGTTTTTCATGTCGTTTCAAAATCTCTAAACCAAGTATTTGTCTTTGAAAGGTAGTTCTACGAATATTTTCCCCTAAAATTGCTTCATATACTTGTTGGTATTGTTTCATTGTGAATTTTTCAGGTAATAAATTCGCCCCAACTAGTTTTTTATTGATATTTCCACGAAGTGTTTCCAAGGCTTTTTGCACCATTTCGTGGTGGTCGAGCATCAACGGCGGTAATTCATTGATTGGATACCATTCGCAACTATCAGATAATTCGTCGGGCTTGGGTTTTACTTCATTAAAATTGATTAAAGCATAATATCCTACCGAAATAAAACGCTCTAACAACCAGTGATTTTCTCCCGCTTTTAGATGTCCATTACTCAACATAATTTTTTCAATCGTTGCAGGAATGTATCTTTCCAAAGAACCAAAAGTGTGAAATTGCTCTAAATAGATGTTTTCTAAACCTGTTCTATCGTACAAACCCCTTCTCACGGCATCGTCAAGACTTTCATTTTCCTTCACAAATCCACCAGGTAAAGCAAACAGTTTGGTATTACTATAGCCAGAAATCAAAATTTTTAAGGTTGAGCCATCAAAGCCAAAAATGACTGAATCATAGGCGATATGAGCTAAAAAGCCAGATTCTTTAGCTGTTTTTACATACTTTGAAGGGATGTGTTTTTCTGACATTTTTAAAAAATAATAAGATTTAATTGTATTTTTCTGTAATTCATTTTAATATTGTCACAAATTGAGACAATAGATTCAATCTTTCATAAAACTAACAAATAAAATGAAATTTAACATCAGATTACTCATCTTACTCTGTGCACTAACAACGCTCAATATTACTGCACAAGCACAAAAAAATGGTTATGTATTACCCGTTCAAGCCAAAACAGTGAATGGAATTGTTGAAGGAGAATTTGATGTGCGTTCAAATATCCATACTTTCAAAGGCATTCCTTATGCACAACCTCCTGTTGGTGATTTGAGATGGAAAGAGCCTCAACCTGTAAAAAATTGGACTGGCGTTTTAGAAACCAAACAATTTGGACCAAAAGCCGTACAACCAGCAATTTTTGGCGATATGGGTTTTAGAAGTAATGGTATGAGCGAAGACTGTTTGTATTTGAATGTTTGGACGCCAAAAGTAAAAACACAAGAAAAAATGCCAGTATTGGTTTATTTTTATGGTGGTGGTTTTATTGCAGGCGATGGTTCTGAACCACGTTATGACGGAGAAAGTATGTCGAAAAAAGGAATTGTTACAGTTACTTTAAATTATAGATTAGGTATATTTAGCTTTTTCTCGCATCCAGAATTAACAAAAGAATCTCCGAATAAAGCTTCTGGAAATTATGGTTATTTAGACCAAAGTGCTGCTTTGAGATGGGTGAAAGCAAACATTGCAAATTTTGGTGGTGACCCGAACAAAATCACGATTGCTGGTGAATCAGCAGGTTCTGTTTCAGTAAGTGCGCAAATGGTTTCGCCATTGTCAAGAAACTTAATCGCTGGTGCGATTGGTGAAAGTGGTGGATTAGTATTCCCAACATTGGCAGCTGTTTCATTACAAGAAGGTGAAAAAACAGGTACTTCGTTTGCACAAAAAGCAGGTGTGAATTCTTTGAAAGAATTGCGTGCGATGACTACTTATGAAGTTTATCAAAAAATGATGGAATTTGGTGTTTGGAATTTCAAATCAACACTTGATGGTTACTTTTTACCAAAAACGCTTCCTGAAGTTTATGCAAGTAAAGAACACGCCAATGTACCTTTATTAGTAGGTTGGAATTCGGAAGAAATGAATTATAAAGCTTTGACAAAAGGAAAAGAAGCTACTCCAGAAGTTTATACAAATACCGTAAAAGAACTTTATGGTGAAAAAGCAGAGGAAGTATTAAAATTATATCCAGCAGGAACAGCCGAAGAAACAGAACAATCGGCAACGGCTTTGGCTGGCGACCGTTTTATCGCTTTTTCAACTTGGAAATGGTTTGATGCACACCGTAAAAATAGCAATCAACCAGTTTATCGTTACTTTTATGCACATCCAAGACCAGATATGAAAGCCCAAGATGTTGAAGCTGCATTGGCTGGCGGTGTTGTAAAAAGAGATAAAAATGCTCCGAAAGCGCCAAAACCAAAAGGCGCAGTTCATTCGGCTGAAATTGAATATGCGATGGGAAATTTAGGAGGAAATGCTACTTACGATTGGAACGCAGATGATTATAAAGTATCGGAAACGATGCAAAACTATTTTGCGAATTTTATCAAAACAGGCAATCCAAATGGCGCAGGTTTAGAAAATTGGCCAGTAGCAAAAGACGAAGCCAATCCAGATGTGATGATTATTAAAGTACAATCAAAAGCAATAAAAACTCCGAATGATAATCGTTATTTATTTTTAGATAAAGAATATCAGAAGAAATAAAATAAATAAAAATCCGTTTTGGTCGTGACCGAGACGGATTTTTATTTTTATAAATGATACTACATTTTTAAGTAAAAAATCTAACTTTCCTACTTCTACTCATTTTAAAGCACAGATTCGTCAAGTCTTGAAAACTAAGTATTAAATACTAATATTTCAACTAAATCTAGGAATAATTACAAGTATAAAAATTGCAAGAAAAAATACTGTTAATGAATCTCGAAAATTTGCTTTTATCAAAGTTATATCTGTAATTTTGCTAACAGAAAAATAACCCATCTTTAATTCTTTTTTAATCTGACATTTATTGCGAATTCTTACCAAAACCATTTGACATTTAATACATTGGTTGAGGGAACTTTATTTTCCAAAAAATAGGTTCTAATAATTCAAAAAAAATATAATTAAAGTCATGTCTGACGCAATTAAACACGAGTGCGGGATAGCGCTAATCCGTCTTCGGAAAGACTATCAGTATTATATCAACAAATACAACACGCCATTGTACGGTTTGAACAAATTGTATTTGATGATGGAAAAACAGGTAAACCGAGGACAAGACGGTGCAGGAGTAGCCAACATCAAGATTGATGTTCCTCCGGGTCATCGTTATATCAGTCGCTATCGTTCTGTTGAACAAAATGCTGTACCTGATATTTTTGGAAAGATTTACAAGAAATTCCGAAAAGCTCTGAAGGACAACAAAGACAAAGCTAAAGATGCTCATTGGATTCAAGAAAATGTGGCTTTTTCTGGCGAGGTATTTTTAGGACACCTTCGCTACGGAACACACGGACAGAATGAAATTGAGAACTGCCATCCGATGCTCAGACAAAGTAACTGGAGAAGTAGAAACTTAGTAATGGCTGGAAATTTCAACATGACAAATGTTGAAGAATTATTCGACAAACTGGTTTCACTTGGTCAGCATCCTAAAGAAAAAGTGGATACTGTAACGGTAATGGAGAAAATTGGTCATTTTTTAGATGAAGAAAACCAACGCCAATTCGAGTACTTCAAAAGCGAATATCACAATCCAGAATTATCAGATGTTATTCAGGATAATATAGATTTACAAAGAGTTCTACAACGTTCTTGCCGTGATTTTGATGGTGGATACGCCATGTGCGGAATGACTGGATACGGCGCAGCCTTTGTAGCACGTGACCCAGCAGGAATCAGACCAGCATTTTATTATGCAGACGACGAAGTAGTAGTAGTAGCTTCAGAAAAACAAGCTATCAAAACAAGCTTCAATTGTAATTATGAAGATATTAAAGAAGTGCAACCAGGACACGCTTTAATTATCAATAAAAATGGAGATTACTCTGAAAAGCAATTCATTGAGCCCATCGAAAGAAAATCTTGTAGTTTCGAACGTATTTATTTCTCAAGAGCTTCTGATCCAGATATTTATGCTGAACGCAAGCAATTAGGGCGTTTAGTGATTCCACAAGTACTTCAAGAAGTTAGCTTCGACCTTAAAAATACGGTATTTTCTTATATTCCGAACACTGCTGAAACTGCCTTTTTGGGTATGATTGAAGGCTTGGAAGATTATCTTGCCAAAGAGCGTAAGAAGGCAATTATGGAAGGTGTTTTATTTGAAAAAGACCTTGAAGATTTGCTTACTTTCCGTCCAAGAGTCGAGAAATTGATTTCTAAAGATGTTAAATTAAGAACATTTATCACCAATGATGCCGACCGTAATGATATGGTGGCGCATGTTTATGATACTACTTTTGAGGTAATCAAAAAAGGGGTTGATAATGTAGTTTTGATTGATGACTCAATTGTGCGTGGAACTACTTTAGAGCGTTCTATCGTGAGATTATTAGATAAATTAGGACCAAAGAAAATCGTTATCGTTTCCTCTGCGCCACAGATTCGTTATCCTGATTGTTATGGTATTGATATGTCTCGTATGAAAGAATTTGTAGCTTTCCGTGCGGCTTATCAATTACTGATTGAAAGAAATATGGATGATGTGTTAGAAGAAACTTTAGGACGTTGTTTGGCTGCGATAGAATTAGGAACTGCTCATAAAGAAAACTTTGTAAAAGCTATCTATGAGCCATTTACTACCGAAGAGATTTCTGATAAAATCGCTGAATTAGTAAAACCTAAAGATTTGAAAGCTGAATTAGCGATTGTTTATCAGACTGTTGATAGCTTAAATAAAGCTTGTCCGAATGATACTGGAGATTGGTATTTCACAGGTAATTATCCAACACCAGGAGGTAACAAAGTAGTAAATACTGCTTTTGTAAACTTTATGAAAGGTGTTGAAATGAGAGCTTACTAAGGTTGTAGAGTCTTACTAGAAATAATAAAAAGACTTGCCAAAGAATATTTGGCAAGTCTTTTTTGTTTATGGAGTTTATACCTGAATATAGATGATTTTATGTGCAATAATCAATCTATTTTATTCAAAGTTTTGAATTAAGAGAAAGATGATGTTTTAAAACCTAAAATATTGAAAAGATTTGTTCGGTTGAACTTGAAATTACTATAAGTATTGAAGTTGAAAATGCAGGATAAATAAACATATAAATTTTATAAACGCTGTAATTTAAAATATTCTAAAAACTTCCCATCATTTCTTCCTCATCTGGAAACTGAAATTCAACATTGGAGTAAGAGTGTTCGATATGCTGGCTTTGGGAAAATAATAGTGTTAAATTGCAAAACAATTTAAACGTATTTACTTGATATTTAACAATCTACAAAATCATAAAAGCCTATAGGTCAATTTGCAATTTATGTAAACTAGCGCTCGCTAGTTTTGTATAGATAAATACGGTTGAACTTTATAGCATTTAATACAATGACTAAGCGAAAAATCTCTTTATTTATTATTTTATTCCTTATGTGTTTAGTTGGCTTTGTTATGTCAGCTTCAATCCTTATTTGGGGATATGTTGAGCTTGCTTCAATATTTTTATCGATTAATAATGTACCATTAACTACTTTACAAATAAAGTTGATACTTAGCTAATCCTAGCCCAGTTGCTGGCATTGGCTCTTTGGTTTTCTACTTGCTCTTTAATCATTGCATTTTTGGGTAATTCCAAATCGTTGTCTTCTTCTAAAATAGCAGTTGCACATTCTCTTGCTACTCTCAGGATTTCCCCATCTTTAGCCAAATCGGCAATGAGTAAATCAATAACACCACTTTGTTGTGTTCCTGATAAATCGCCTGGACCACGCAATTGCAAATCAACATCGGCAATTTCGAAACCATCTGTCGTTCTTACCATCGTTTCTAAACGAATACGAGTATCCTTTGACAGCTTTACATCCGTCATCAAAATACAATAACTTTGTTCGGCTCCACGCCCTACTCGTCCACGTAATTGATGCAATTGTGCCAAGCCAAAACGTTCGGCACTTTCTATGACCATGATAGAAGCATTCGGTACATTTACGCCAACTTCAATCACGGTAGTTGCCACCATAATTTGTGTTTCTTTTTTGATGAAACGCTGCATTTCAAAATCCTTATCCGCTGGTTTCATTTTTCCATGAACAATACTGACGTGGTATTCTGGAAATGCACGAACGATACTTTCGTAACCGTCCGTCAAGAATTTATAATCCAATTTTTCAGATTCTTCAATCAGTGGATAAACGACATATACTTGTCGCCCTTTTTTGATTTCATCTCGCATAAAACCAAAAACATTTAATCGGTGCGAGTCGTAGCGATGAACAGTTTTAATCGGTTTTCTTCCTTTAGGCAATTCATCAATGATTGAAACATCTAAATCACCATAAAGTGTCATCGCCAAAGTTCTTGGAATTGGCGTTGCCGTCATCACCAAAATATGTGGATGTATTACAGAATTTTTCTCCCAAAGTTTTGCTCGTTGCGCTACGCCAAAGCGATGTTGTTCATCAATAACGACAAAACCCAAATTCTGAAATTGTACAATATCTTCTAAAATGGCATGTGTACCAACAAGTATTTTGAGTGAACCATCCAACAATCCTTCATGAATAATACCACGGGCTTTTTTACGAACAGAACCTGTTAATTTATCAATTTTAATTCCGAGACTTTCGGCAAAATCTTTTAAACCCTGATAATGTTGGTCTGCAAGAATTTCAGTAGGAGCGATGATACAAGCCTGAGCATCATTACTGATTGCTAAAAGCATACAAATAAAAGCGACAATAGTTTTGCCAGAACCTACATCTCCTTGCAATAATCGGTTCATTTGTTTGCCAGACTTCATATCTTCAAAAATCTCTTTGATTACTTTCTTTTGAGCATTGGTTAAGTCAAAAGGCAAATGATTTTTGTAGAATTCAGTCACCAAACTTGTACTTTTAAATACTTGTCCGTTATAATCAATTCTTCGGCTAAGTTTTTGTTTAATAAGCCGAAGCTGATTATAAAAAAGCTCTTCAAACTTCAATCTACGCTTTGCCTGATGTAGCCAAGCTTCTGATTGTGGAAGATGAATGTTATAAACAGCATCTTTTTTTTCAACCAGACGGAATTTTAGTCTGAGATTATCAGGAAGTGTTTCTCGGATTTTATCATAAGCCAAATCCAACAAATTGCGTTGCATCGTCGCAATTACTTTTGAATCTACATATCGTTTTTTTAATTTTTCGGTTAAACCGTAAACTGGCTGAAAGTAACCACCTTTTTCATTGATAGGATTCGGCAATTCCATTTCTGGATGCTGCATTTGCGGGCGACCTTGAAAAAAAGCGGGCTTTCCATAAATAATATATTCTGTACTTGGTCTTAATTTTTTCTCTAAAAAACTTACTCCTTGAAACCAAGTAAGTTCCATCGAACCCGTTCCATCCGAAAACTGAGCGGTCAATCTGGCTTTGTGTCCTTCGCCAATTTTTTCTACAAAATGTAGCCTCCCTTTAATTTGGGCAACATCCATTCCATCATATAAATCAGAAATTTTATGAAATTTAGTGCGGTCTTCGTAGCGAAAAGGATAGTATTGAATTAAATCTCCATAGGTGAAAATTTGTAATTCGGTATTCAATAGTAAAGCTCTGGCAGCACCTACCCCTTTGAGAAATTCTATACGAGTATCGAAAAAATTGTTTTGCATAATTTACACTTAATTGCAACGTTCTTAGTAAGTTAGTATCTTACATGATAAATTTATAAATTGTTCTTCTACTGTCAAAGACATCATTATTATCAATAAGGATAAACAATGATGTGAAAATACTGATTTTTAAATCAAAATACTCAAGACCTTCCCTTACAAAATCCTCCCTATCAATTCTGATACAGCTTTACTTCCAATTTTGAATACTGAATACGCTCTGAAATCCAAAAACCATGAAGAAAATTTACAGCATTTTTATACTGTTTACGTGCCTTTTATTGAGCTATGAACTTAAAGCTAGTCATATTCTTGGAGGCAATTTTAGCTTTGTCAGAGGGAGTACACATGGTGCCTTTACTTTAACAATGCACGTGTACTTTGATAAAGTAAGTAGAATCCCCAATCAAGAAGATAATGGTTTAAAAGTTGGTATTTTTAGGAAAAGGGATAATGTTCTGATGAGAACGCTAGTTTTGTTTGCTAATGATTTGAATGGACAACCATTTGTTTACAACAACGCCGCTTGTGCTACTACCCAAGGTTTAGATATTGTCAATATTACTTATACACAAAATATACAGCTGGACCCAACTCAATATGCTGATGCAGACGGCTATTATATTATACATGATAGATGTTGTAGAAATGTAGCTAATAATATCAGTAATTCAGGAAATACTGGTATGCTGTTTTATTTGGAGTTTCCAGCTTTAAAGAAAAATGGAACAGATTTTGTCAATTCTTCTCCAGAGTTTTCTTTTCCTAAAGGTGAATATATTTGTAAAGGACAGCCATTTAGTTTTGATAATTCTGCTACAGATGCCGATGGTGACCAATTGCGTTACTCTTTTGTAACACCTTACAGAGGGTTTAGCTCATCAACAAGGAATAATGGTACTCCAGACCCAATTGGTACGTCTAATATACCAACCATTACGTGGAACAGTGGATATAGTGCAACAACGGCTATTCCTGCTGAAAATCCGGGAATGAAGATTGATAATCAAGGCATAATTACGCTTACAGCTACCGAACTTGGGCTTTTTGTCTATTCTGTTTTGGTAGAAGAAATTAGAAATGGCGTAGTGATTGGGCAGACTCGAAGAGATTTTCAATTGAAAGTAATTGACTGTTTTGATGCTCCTGCAAAACCTGCTGTTTTTCGAGATTTAGCTCCTGTGAAAATTCACGCAACCACGATTGATTTTTGTGATTATGGTTTTGTTGAACTCGCTACAGAAATCAACAGCCGATATTTGTATCAATGGCAAAAAGATGATGTAAACCTTGTCAACGAAAATCGCTATAAAATAAGAGTGAATGAACCGGGAAAATACACGGTAATTATAGGTTATAATACGGGTTGTAGCGAAACATCTACTTCGGATGAAACCATCGTAAAAAAAGTAACAGGTGAACAATATGCTATTAATCCCGATGAAAAAAAGGTCTGTCTTGATGAAATACCAGTTAAACTAACGATTCAAAAACAAGATGGAAGTACTTTTGCGACAAGTGCTTATAGTTATTCTTGGACTCGTAATACCTTTGATGTCCCGAACAGTGACAGCCATGAAATAAATGTCAATTTATCAGGGGAATATCGTGCTAGAATGACTCAGATTGGCGGTATTTGCGAATATGAACCAATTGCCAAAGTAACAGTTTATGCTTTGCCCGATGCCTTGTTTACGAACAAAATAGATAAAAAAGTAATCTGCGATGGAGAAAGTATTCCACTTATCGCCAATTTAGGATATAACTTAAAATACGATTGGTACAAAGATGATGTTTCCATCCAAAATTCAACGGTGAATAAATTTGATGTTAAAACATCTGGAATTTATAAAGTACTGGTTACGGATGAAAACAATTGTAAAAAAATGTCGGATACTTTAAAACTGACAGTCAATCCTTTAACGCCCATCAAATTTGATACAATTTTTCCTTTTTGTGGCACTGCTAATCTGAAACTTGATTTACTAAATTACGTCACTCCTTATGATGCAACTATGTCAAAATTCTTAGGCAGAGGTGTGAATGGTACAACTTTCTCGCCTTTGATTTATGGCGCTTCGCCAATTACTTATCAATACACCAATGGTTATGGTTGTGTTTCTAAAATCACTAGAATCACTTTTGTGGATTTGCCCCCAAAAGTATTATTAGGCAACGATTTAGTGATTTTCAGAGGAGATACCATTACGCTAAAAAGCCAAGCAAGCGGAGGTTTTGATAATAATCTAACTTACGAATGGTCGCCAGCTAATAGTTTGAATAATGCTAATATTCCAACGCCAATAGCTTCGCCAATTGCAGATACTGAATATACTTTAAAAGTAACATCATCGCTAAGTAATTGTACCAATAGTGATAATATTTTGGTGAAAGTCAAAGCAAAAATCATTGTTCCCTCAGGTTTTACGCCCAATGAAGATAATGTAAACGACGTTTGGGTGTTGGAAGGTATTGAAGAATATCCCAAAGCTGAGGTGAAAATTTATAACCGTTGGGGAGGTGAAATTTTTAGCACAATGAATTATTCTTCCAACCCTTTTAATGGACGAAAAGATAGTGAAAATTTGCCAGCGGCTACTTATTATTATGTTATCAAAGCGGATGAAGACATTCGTCCGATTACGGGATATTTAACCATTGTTCGATAATTTTTGAGAATAAACCAATAAAATGCAGGATTGAGATTAAATTTGCAGTTCGGGATACGCTTTTCTATCCTCAAAATCTAAATCATTATGCAAGGATTACTCGATCAACAGTTCAATGAAGGTGGTGTTGTAATTACCAAAGTAGATGACCTCATCAATTGGGCACGTCTTAGCTCGCTTTGGCCAATGGGTTTTGGTTTGGCTTGTTGTGCCATTGAAATGATGCAAACGATGGCTTCTGGCTATGATTTAGACCGTTTTGGAGTTTTCCCAAGACCTTCACCTCGCCAGTCGGATGTAATGATTGTAGCAGGAACAGTAACGTTTAAAATGGCGGATAGAATCCGTCGCCTTTATGAACAAATGCCTGAACCACGCTATGTTATTTCAATGGGAAGTTGTTCAAACTGTGGCGGTCCTTATTGGGAACATGGCTATCACGTTGTAAAAGGTGTTGACAGAATTATTCCAGTAGATGTATATGTGCCGGGTTGCCCACCTCGACCAGAAGCTTTGATTGGTGGATTTTTGCAATTGCAAGAAAAAATCAGAAATGAAAGTTTGGTTGCTCCTAAAGCATTATTAGAAATGGAAGCAGAAGAGGCAAGAAACCAAAAACCAGCCTTTGCAGTGAAAGCATAAACAAGATGAACATAGAGAACTTTAAAAATATTCTGATAGAAAAATTCGGAGAAGGAATCATTCTTCAAAGCGACCACCAAAGTATTGCTGTACCAACAGAAAATATTGCGGAGGTTTGTCAATTGATGCTTGAACACGAAGAATGTTATTTCGATATGCTTTCTTGTTTGACGGCTTTAGATAATGGCGTGGAAAAAGGCACGATGGAAGTGGTTTATAATTTGTACTCCATTCCTTACGAACATAAATTAATGCTGAAAGTGATTTTTCCAAGAAATGAAAAAGGCGAAGCTTTACCAGATGTACCAACTGTAAGCAATATCTGGAAAACAGCAGATTGGCATGAAAGAGAAGCCTTTGATTTGGTAGGAATTAACTTTACAGGCCACCCAGATTTACGAAGAATTTTATTGCCAGAAGATTGGGACGGACATCCACTCAGAAAAGATTATCAAGCACAAGAGTATTATCACGGCATCCAAGTAAAGTACTGATTTCAATTCAAAACCATGAAAATTAGCGTAGTTCTGATTACTTTCAATTCTGAAAAAACATTAACAAAAGTACTTGAAGCCGTAACTTGGGCAGATGAGATTGTACTGGTGGATTCTGGAAGTAGCGATAAAACGCTAAAAATTGCTGAAGCTTTTAAGGCAAAAGTAGTTTACCGAAAATTTGATAATTATGGTATGCAAAAGAATTTTGCTACACTTCAAGCTTCAAACGATTGGATACTTTCTTTGGATGATGATGAAATTTTAAGTGATGAATTACAGCTTGAAATTCAAAATTTATCGCTTGAAAATGATGAATTACAAGCTTATAAAATTCCTCGTTCTTTAATTTTTCTAGGAAAATTATTACGTTTCAGTGGCGAATACAAAAGACTTACATTAAGACTTTTCAATCGAAATTTTGGGAATTGGAATACTGAACACGTTCACGAAAGTGTAGCAATACAAGGCAAAATTGGTGTGTTAGCGAATCATATTTTACACGATAGCTACCGTGATTTGACTGATTACTTCAATAAATTCAATAAATATACTTCGCTCGGAGCAAAAACGTTGGCTGAACGTGGGAAGAAAGCTTCCGTTTCAACCATCGTTTTGCGTTTCCCGATTACGTTCTTAAAAATTTACCTCCTCAAAGCTTCTTGCTTAGACGGCTACGCAGGTTTTATGTGGGCGTTGCTTTCGGCAATGAATCCCGTCATTAAATATGCGAAACTGAAGGAATCAGAAAATCTTTAGTCGTCTTAAATTCAAAACCTTCTTTTTGTAAAAAAGCCATCAATTTATCGAATCGCTCCAACATTTTTTTACCGTTATTTCTGTGCAAATAAAATGGATATTTTGCGCCATTGGGTAAATCTGTATAATCTGTAAACTCCCAAGGATGAAAGTACAAATGCAAATATCCATCCGCTTCCACTACTTTTTTACATAAATAAAAAAAGTAAGACAAAGGGAAATTATGAAAAGCAATCCAAAATAAAGGCACTCGCCAAGCAGGTGAAACCGAAGCTGGAAAGTGTATTAAATCATTCTGAGTAAAGTAAGTCCGAGAAATATGTCGATAATCGTATCGTCCCGGCAAATAAGTTGGATTGATTGACGCATTGTATAAATAACCAGCCTCCAACAAATCAGCATCCGAAACGGGTGCCATTCTTGGCATTCTGAAACCTACTACTTCTTGTTGCGTAATATTTTCTAAAATGGCTTTAGAAGTACTCAAATCCTCTTTTTTATGACTTGAATGATAATGATTATGCGAAGCAATTTCGTGCTTTTTACTTAATTCTCTTATTTGTTCAGTTTTTGCCAAAGCATAAACGCCAGTGCAGTAAAACGTTGCTGTGGCATTGTACTTTTCTAAAACAGAAGTAATAGATTGTAAACCTTGATACGAAGTAGCGATTTGCTCTTTCATTTCGGGTTTTCCACCATATTCAAAAGGCATATCAAACTCTTCTACATCAAAACTCAACAAGGCTATTTTCATGAATATTTTGTTCTTGTATAATGTACAAAGGTCTTTCTTTATTTTGGATTAAAATTTTACCAATATAAATTCCTAAAACACCGAGTACAATTAAGTTTAATCCTCCAAAAAAGGCAATCGTCATCAAGATGGAAGCCCAACCATCAACAGCTTGCCCGATTGCAAAACTATAAAGTACATAAGGCAAATACAAAAATGACATCAAGGCAAAAAAGAAACCAATATAAATTGCCGTATAAAGTGGTTTTATACTGAAGGAAGTAATGCCTGCCAAAGCTAAACGCATCATTTTAGCGAAAGTATATTTACTTTCTCCAGCAAAACGCTTGTTGGCTTTGTATTTAATTGTTGCTTGGTCGTAACCAATCCATTGAATCATTCCTCTTAAAAAAACATCTTGTTCTTTTGATTTTTTTAAGGTTTCAGTTACTTGTCGGTCGATTAAACGGAAATCTGCTTGTCCAGGTTCTAACTTTAAATCACTTACTTTATTCAGTACTTGATAAAAACGTTTGCTCGATTGTTTTTTGAACCATGATAAATCTTGGTCTTCTTCACGAAGTGTGTTGACCATGTTTACTTTTTTCTTCAACCAAAGCTCAATCAAATCAGGAATCATTTCTGGTGGATGCTGCAAATCGCTATCCATCATAATAATGGCGTCGGCATTGATGGTATCAATCCCAGCTTTCAAAGCAATTTGTTGTCCGAAATTCCTAGAAAAAGAAAGGTATTTAACGGATTCGTCTTTCTTTGCTAATGTTCTAATAACCGAAAGCGTATCATCTTTACTGCCATCGTTTACAAAACAAAACTCAAAAGAATAAGGAAGTTTATCAATTACTTTTTTTACGGCATGATAAAAAACTAAAAGGTTTTCACCTTCATTGTACGCTGCCGAGAGGATACAAATGTTTAGTCTTGATTGATCCATAATGTTTTAATTTCTGAGGTTTCATCGAATAAGAGTTGGTAAATACAAGCAAACCAAACCAAGCAACATGGAAAGGCTTTGATTGAATACAGAATGATTTTCATCCGTAACCAATCGGGAAAAATATCAGTTGCGGTAAGCGAAGTCACCACCGTAACAGTAATAAGTAAAACCCAAACCCATTTTTGTATTGGAAAATCTTGTGTGATAAACCAAATTGCTACACCCGTTACCGCAATAATAAATGTTGGAGATTCGGATGAAGAAGAAAAAATAACTACAAAAATGGACAGGGAGGCAAGGTATCTTAATTGAAAGAGTATGTTTTTATATTGTTTGAATCTTAATAAAGGCATTACTTGTAAAATAAAACCTGGGATAATAAAAAATAGATTAGACAGCTGTGGAAAACCGCCTACTCGTCTGACCAAACCCATCAGCGAAACATCTTGCATACTTGTTCCCATACCATTTTCAACACCTTGGTTTTGGATGTTTTTATGCACCAAACTGTTGTACCAATCTAAGTAAGATTGTACGATAAAGGAAGGAGAACTAATTGCCATCGGCAACACAAAAAGTACAATTGCCCATAAAAAACAATAAGCAATGTATTTGATTTTACTTTCTGAAAATACCCAAAATGCTAAACCGACAATTCCGTACAGTTTCACAAAAGCACCAAGCATCACAAACAATGTTGCCCAAATTACTTGGTCTTTTTTGACAAAATGCCATGAGAAAATAATAAAAGCAACCACCGTAGGGTTCACCTGAACACTATGAGAAGAAGTATTCAAATCAACTAAACAAATGGCTAATAAAATCCATTGATAGGCTGGTTTTATTGGTAATAAGGTAAGTGCTTTATACAGTGCAAAAGCTTGTAAACAATTCCAAAGTGGTATGCCAATTCCATTAGGAATATAAGTAAAAGGCATAATGATTAAGCTAAACAATGGCCCATAATGATTGCTATCAAAGTACTCTTTGGGATAGAGATTATATAAATTTAAGCCTTCAATTAGATGGTGATATACACCTGTGAAAATATTATAATTGTTTACTTCGCCTAACCTCCATTTAAGAAATCCAGCAAGAGCAGGCGTAAAAAACCATAAAAAGGGGAAAAGCTTACGCTTGTCTTTAAATACGGAAAGTATCATTTAAATCAGTATATATTTATATTAGCAATTAGTGTTCTAACAATAGAATCTTCCTAAATCGACCTGACTTTTGGGTATTCTCCCAATATTTTAGCCAGAAAAATTATAACAAAGTGCTATAATGGACGCTAATTCGGTCGAGAAGGTTGGATTTGAAACAATAAAAAGAATGAGAGAAATGCTTAATAGCATTGCGCTGGAAGATTTGGTTTGAGAAAACCTTTTGCCAGAAAGAGTAGAAAGTAAATTCTACCTGATAAAACCTCAACCCGAAAACAGGTAAAGGTCTTAATGGTTGTAAAGACAATTTCATAAAAGCAATTAGTATATATTAAAGAGATTTCAAAGCCTTAGTGAGAGCTTATATACAAAATTAGTATTAATCTTTTACAATTTAGTGATTTTTAGCTAATCCTTCAAGTACTATATTGCAGATATAATGTTCTAGCAAAATAGTCAACACATTTTCACTAAATTTGTATGAGTTATTTTTAATTAACGTTCAAATCTGAAACAATTTTCATTGAAAACTTACTTTCGTATTCTTCAATATGCTGAGTCTTTAAGAGCCTTCGCATTTCCATATTTTATTCTTTCATTGCTTGCAAGTTTATTCGGCATTCTAAATTTTACTTTACTGATTCCTTTACTTGATGTACTTTTTGATAAAGTGCAAATGGTTGATTTACAGAAATTTAGTATTAAGCCTGAGTTCTCACTTGAATCTGATTACTTTAAAGAGATTTTCAATTATTACTTCTATCAAATCATTGGTTTATATGGCAGAATGGGCGCTTTGAAGTTTGCCTGTGTTGCCATTGTGGTATCGGTAGTTTGTTCAAATATCTTTCGTTACTTTTCTCAAAGAATTCTCAAAACCGTAGAAGCACAAACCATTGCTTCATTGCGCCAAGCTATTTTCGAGAAAACACTTAATCTACATTTTGGGTTCTTCAACAATGAAAGAAAAGGAAACCTGATGGCGCATCTTACTACTGATGTTCAAGAAGTAGAAAACTCTGTAGGAAGAGCCTTCACGGCAAGTTTTAAAGAAGTATTTACTTTAGTAATGTACTTTGTTTTCTTGTTCAATATGTCGGTGAAGCTGACGCTTTTTTCTTTATTAATTTTGCCAATTTCGGGTGGAGTAATTGCTACGATAAGTCGTCGTTTACGTCGAGCTGCCCGTGAAGTACAAGAACGCCAAAGTGCAATGATTGGCACACTAGACGAAGTATTCGGCGGAATGAGAATTGTAAAAGGTTTCAATGCCGAAAAAGTAGTTGCTGAAAAATTCAAGGAACAAAATTATGGCTATAAATCTGCTGTCTTGCGCATGGTCTATCGTCAAGAAATGACTTCGCCAGTTTCAGAAGCTTTGGGCGTAACCGTTATCGCTGGAATTTTATTGTATGGCGGTTCGTTGGTGATTAATAACGACGAAAGCCTAAGTGCTTCCACTTTTATTTCATTTATTATTCTGTTTTCGCAAGTAATGCGACCAGCAAAAGTAATTGCAGATGCTTTTAGTGGCGTACAAAGAGGAATTGCTTCGGCAGAAAGAATCTTGAAATTGATTGATACTGTTCCTGCCATTCAAGATGCCGAAAATGCTGTTGCTATTCCAGAATTTAAGGAAGAAATAGAGTTCAAAAATGTAAGTTTTGAATATCAAGAAGGTAGAAAGGTATTAGATAATATTTCTTTCAAAATCCAAAAAGGAAAGACTATTGCTTTGGTGGGAACTTCGGGCGGAGGAAAATCAACTCTTGCCGACCTTGTTCCAAGATTTTATGACCCGACGGAAGGACAAATTTTAATGGATGGTGTTGATTTAAAACAAATTACCCAAGCTTCTTTAAGTAAGCAAATTGGTATCGTTACGCAGGAATCTATTTTGTTTAATGACACTGTTGCTAACAATATCACTTTCGGTTCGGTGGCGACTGATGCCCAAATTGAAGAAGCTGCCAAGATTGCCAATGCGCATCAATACATTTCACAATTGGCTGATGGTTATCAAACTTTTATTGGCGACCGTGGCGGTCGTTTATCGGGTGGTCAACGCCAGCGTTTGAGTATCGCAAGAGCGGTTTTGAAAAATCCACCGATTTTAATTCTGGACGAAGCCACCTCTGCCTTAGATACGGAATCAGAAAAATTAGTACAAGAAGCCCTGACGCACTTGATGAAAAACCGAACCACTTTGGTAATTGCCCACAGACTCAGTACAATTCAACATGCGGATGAAATTTTGGTCATCAATCATGGTAAAATTGTAGAAAGAGGCACTCATAATGAGCTTTTAGCCAACGAGAATGGTTTCTATAAAAAGTTGAACAGTATGCAGGAAGCATAAATAGTCGTAGCGGAAAATTATTTTTGGATTGTGTAAGATTGAATAGCTTCAGCGGAAAATTATTTTTGGATTGTGTAAGATTGAATAGCTTCAGCGGAAAATTATTTTTGGATTGTGTAAGATTGAATAGCTTCAGCGGAAAATTATTTTTGGATTGTGTAAGATTCAGTAGCCTTAGCTGAAAATTATTTTTGGATTGTGTAAGATTCAATAGTCTTAGCGGAAAATTATTTTTGGATTGTGTAAGATTCAATATCCTTAGCGGAAAATTATTTTTGAATTGTGTAAACCTCAAAGTAAAAGACTACATAGTAGCACGAGTTTCCAACTCGTAAAACAAGAAAAATCATGGAAAAACACGCTCAAGAAAGTTGTCCAAGATGCGAAAAACTGTTTACCTGCAAAGTAAACAACATTCTACAATGCGATTGCATGAAAGTAAACCTCACAAAAAAGCAAATAGAATATATCGCCGACGTCAGTCAATGGGAATTTGACGGAGCTTGTTTATGCAAAAATTGTTTAGAAGAACTGAAAGCGATTTCGGATTTGTGATTTCTGAAGTCGGATTTTTAAACAGATTCTCCAGTCTTCCGTTTAAAATCTTACATATTGTTCTTTTCGTCTTTAATCTTCAGTCTTACTTCTTGCTTCTAAAATCTTGCTTCTTGTATCTTGCATCTCAAACATTCTTTACACAAATTTCATCCATATCAGGGCAAGCCTGTGATTGAAAATGAATAGTTTTGCTGAAAATCTCCAAACAATCAGCAAATGAAAAAAACATTTTATTCTCTGCTATTAACGCTTTTGATAAGTACTTCTATGAGCAGTTTTTCCCAACAAAAACTTAATGTAATGACCTTCAATATCCGTCTGGAAACGGTTCAGGATGGAGAAAACCAATGGTCAAAACGTAAAGAAAATCTTAGCAGTATGCTTGAATTTTACGAAGCAGATATTTGTGGAATGCAAGAAGTATTAGTCGGACAAATCAGAAACCTAAGTACTTTATTACCAAGCTATGCTTACGTAGGTGTTGGTCGTGATGATGGCAAAGAGGCGGGTGAATTTTCACCTATTTTTTACAAAAAAGATAAATTTACAGTATTAGAAAGCAATACTTTTTGGTTAAGTCAAACGCCAGAAACACCCAGTAAAAGTTGGGATGCTGCCTTGAATCGTGTAGTGACTTATGCCAAATTCAAAGACAATAAAACGAAAAAAGTATTTTATGTTTTCAACACACATTTCGACCACATCGGACAAGTAGCTCGTCGTGAAAGTGCAAAAATGTTAGTCGCAAAAATCAAGGCAATCGACCCAAAAATTCCAGTGATTTTAACAGGAGATTTCAACAGTACTCCACAAGAAGAGCCAACAATTATTATTAACGAAGGTTTAATAGATGCACAGAAAGTAACAAAACAGCCACATTTCGGACCAATCAGTACATTTAATGGTTTTCAGGCAAAAGAAATTGAAGGTAAATTAATTGACTATATTTTCCTGAACACTGATAAAATTAAAGTATTAAAACACGGAACATTAAGTAATACTTGGAACGGTCGCTTTGCGTCTGACCACCATGCTGTGTTTGCGGAATTGATGTTTTAGGTTTTAAGCTGTCTGTTTTCTGTCTTCGGATGTCGGATTTTAGATTTTGGCTTTCGGTCATCAGCTTTCGGATTTTAGATTTTTTACCTATCTATAAATTAATTCTTCCAAAATCTGAAATCCGATACTCTACATCCGAAATCCGATAGCCGAAGACTGATAGCTTATGACTACAACATCGCTTTCACCATTCTATCTTTCCCAAAGAAATCTTTGATTACATCTACACTTTTAAAACCCTCTTTCCAGAATAAATCAGCCGTTTCAACGCCAAAAGCTTGGTTAATTTCTACGATACAAAAACCGTTTTCAGTCAAGTGTTTTTTAGCGAATTTAGCAATGGCTTTATAAAAAATCAGCGGATTTTCGTCTTCTACAAACAGCGCTAAATGCGGTTCAAAATCCAAAACATGATGCTCCATTTCATGTTTCTCAAGATTCATCACATAAGGTGGATTTGACAAAATAATATCAAAAACAGGTAAAGTATCATGAAATGATTCATCCAAGAAATTTACTTTTTCAAAGTTGATGGTCACTTCATTCAATTCAGCGTTTTGCTTTGCCATTTTTAAAGCTTCCTCCGAAATATCAAAAGCCGTCACGACAGAATGATGAATAATAGCAGCCGTCGAAATCGCAATACAGCCAGTTCCCGTGCCAATATCTAATATCTTGGGAGACGAAGAAATGAGTTGTTTTTTAGCTAAATCCTGAAAAGTATGTATCGTTAATTCAACCAATTCTTCCGTTTCTGGTCGAGGAATTAAAGTGGCAGGACTTACTTTGAAAATTCTTCCATAAAATTCTGTTTCGCCAATAATGTACTGAACAGGTTCATGTTGTTTGATTCTATGAATAATTTCTTGATAATCGAAATCTTTTTTCAGCGGATTGTCCAACAAAATATCTGTTTTAGAAATACCTTGAAAGTGTTCTAAGAGTAAATAAACGATGCTCTTCGCTTCGTTTTCATCGTAAACAGCGTTAATTTCGGAGAAAAGTTCTTGGAATATTTTTTTTGCGGACATACAGGTTATCAATAAAATTTATGCAAAGTTACGAAGAATATTACGCCAAGTCTGCTGAAATGTGGATGGCTCGTGCATTACAATTGGCTCGTTTGGGAGCGGGAACGGTTTCGCCGAATCCGATGGTGGGCTGTGTTATTGTGCATGAAGGTAAAGTTATTGGCGAAGGTTGGCATAAAAAATATGGCGAAGCTCATGCAGAAGTAAATGCTGTAAATTCGGTTGAGGATAAATCTTTGTTGCCAGAATCGGAAGTTTATGTGACGCTTGAGCCATGTTCTCACTTCGGGAAAACACCACCTTGTGCAGATTTGCTGGTGAAACATCAGGTAAAAAAAGTAATTATTTGTAATGTAGATTCAAATCCATTAGTCGGTGGTAAAGGAATTGCCAAACTAAAAGCCGCTGGAATCGAAGTAGAAACGGGAGTTTTGGAAGCAGAAGGAAGAACTTTGAACAAGCGTTTTTTTAGTGCTATCGAAACAAATCGTCCTTACATTATTTTAAAATGGGCAGAAACGGCTGATGGCTTTATCGCCAAAGAAAATTTTGAAGCTGTACAGATTTCTAATCTACTTTCCAGAAGATTTGTCCATAAAATGCGAAGTGAAGAGGATGCGATAATGGTCGGGACAAATACCGCTCGTTACGATAACCCAACCTTGAATACTCGTTTCTGGACGGGCAAAAATCCTTTAAGAATTGTGTTAGACAAAAACCTTAGTTTGCCTAATTCCTTAAAGATTTTCGATAACTCTCAGCCAACGATTTGCTATAATTTGCTTGAAAATAAAGTAATAGAAAATACTTCATTTGTGAAAATTGAAGAAGCAGATTTACTCAAAAACATCATTCAAGATTTAGCAACAAGAAAAGTCCAATCGCTTATTGTAGAAGGCGGAAGTACTTTACTTCAAGGTTTTATTGATGCCCAACTTTGGGACGAAGCCATCGTTTTGAAAAGTAAAAAAATACTTCAAGCGGGCATTTTAGCACCAAAAATTGAAGGAAGTGTTACAGAAATTTCGGATTTGGATACGGATAAAATCATTAAGCTTTTCCGCTAACAACTTTTAAGCCCACAATTCCAACCGTAATCAACATCAGAAAAAAGGCTTCTGACCAATTAAGTTTTTCGTGAAAGAAAAGTATTTCAGCAATTTTGATGAAGATTAAAGCTGATGCAGTCCAAACAGCCATTGCTGTTGCGGTTGGAATAGTTTTTAGTGCGATTGAAAAAAAGTAAATATTGCCGATACCAAAAACGATATAACCTAATAAAGGAATAATTTTTAAAATCCCTTCCATCTCCAAATACTTGTGAAGTGGAAGGGATTTTATGTCTTTAAAACTGAGGAATTTTAGCGAAAATGTCCATGCTGATTCAAATAAAGCAGCAATTAAAATATAAATCCAAGCCATTTATTTGAGGTCAGAATGATGATTGTGAGATTCGGGATTTTCTTCTTTTTCTTTCTGTTCAATTCTACGGTAAGTCATAGAAGAGTTTTCAATCATAAAAGAGTGTTCAATATCTTCAATCCAATGATTGATTTTCTTTAAGATATTCGGACGTAAATTATAATACCAAGCAAACCATTTGTAGCGAAGTAATTTCTTTTCATCAAAACGCTTTACTGAAAAGGCGTGTTGTAAGAAATAGTCTTTCGGATAATCGTAGTATAACCCCCAATTTTCTCGTTCATTTCCGGGCTTATGTTCCGGGAAATATGCCGTACCAAAAAGATAATCCCAGAAAGCAAATTTGGTAGAGAAATTCGCATGAAATACTTCCTGATAATTGGCGTGATGCCATAAATGTAATTCTGGCGAATTGAAAATATACTTCCATTTGCCCATTTTTACATTGATATTCGCATGAATAAACATCCCGAAAACAGCATCTAATAATGCTTTAATCGGTAAAACGGCTGGGTCGGCACCGAGTACGATGATGGGTAAAAATTCAATGGTTTGGTTGATGATAATTTCTACCACATTAGAACGTGAACCTTCTAAAAAATCTACTTCTTTGCCCGAATGATGTGCTTCATGGGTTCTCCAGAAAAATTTATTAGAATGTTGAAAACGGTGAAACCAATAAATATAAAAATCGTGGGTAATCAAGAAGAAAAGTACTTGAACAGGAATCGACCAATGTTTTACAAATTGATAATCAGACCAATCGAAATTGACATTAATCGGCTGAATGATATAATCAAAAATAAGGATTTTAAGAAAGTAACTTTGAATGATTGTGTACCAAACCAGATCTACCCAAAAGCCTTCTCTAAAAAGTTTTAGTCCTTTACGATAAGGATAAAGCCTTTCCATCAAGATGATAAAAATTATCCAGCAGACAAGTATCGAAGTGGTTATTGTTAAGAGATTCATATTGGTTGGGTAATTTTGAAGCGGAATTAAGAAAAAGACTGATTCAATTTTGTAGAAAAGAGATTGTATCAAATATAAAGGTAAGCTAATATTATGTTGTTAAATACCTCAATTTTCATTCGTTAATAGAGATGGACTTAAGCCCATCCCCTATTAATGAATGAAAATTGAGGAAATATACGCTCAAAACTAAACAGAATATTCTGCTGAAATATGTTTTCTTAATTTTTTCATTTGAGAAATTTCTGCTTCATATACTTTTTTGATACCATCACCCGCAGCGATTTCTACGTCACGAATGTCTTTTACCAAGCGAGCCAAACCTTGTGGTTCTACAGAAGCAGCGTGGTCTGAACCCCACATGGCACGGTCTAAAGTAAAGTGGCGCTCTACAAAAGTAGCTCCTAAAGCAACAGCCGCAACGGTTGTAGCCAAACCTGTTTCATGACCAGAGTAACCGATTGGCGTATCTGGGAACATTTCTCCCAAAGTTCTAATCATACTCAAATTCAATTCTTCTGGTTTGCAAGGATAAGCTGAAGTAGAATGAGCAATCATCAATGGATAATTTTCATCGAAATTCTTGATAAAAGCAACCGTTTCAGTAATTTCTTTCACGGTTGACATTCCCGTTGAAATCATCAATGGGCGACCTGTTTGAAGAATTTTTTCAATCAATTCTAAGTCAGTCAAAGAAGCCGAAGCCAATTTATACAAAACTGGACTGAAATACTCTAAGAAATCAACAGAATCTACATCCCAAGGTGAAGCGAACCAGTCGATACCTCTTTGTTTTGCGTGTTGGTCGATGGCAGAGTATTCTAAATTGCCAAATTCAGTTTTACGTTTGTAGTCGATGTACGACATTCTTCCCCACGGAGTATCACGTTGGATTTCCCATTGGTCAAGCGGAACACATAATTCTGGTGTTCTTTTTTGGAACTTTACAGCATCTGCTTTGGCATTTGCTCCTTCGTCAACCAATTGTTTTGCGATGTCTAAAGAACCATTATGATTGATTCCGATTTCGGCAATAATGTAGCATGGCTGACCTTTACCGATAACTTTTCCTGATGATAATGTAACGTTTTTCATTTGTAATGTACATAAAACCCCCTGACCCCCAGAGAAGAGTTTGTTAGAAAAGTAATGATGCCTTGGGGATAAGAGATTGTTCAAATATTAGCATTTGGACAATCCCCAAAAGACATGATGGTTAAAATGTTTTATGGAAATCGAAAAAAGATTAAGATTGTGAGGCAATGATTAATTCAGCAAATTCTCTGAAACAACCTTCACCACCTTTATTTTCGCAGATATAATCGGCAACTTCTTTGGTAAAACTAATGGCATCACTTGGGCAAGCGGTTAATCCTACATTTTGCATAATTTCAATATCATTCACATCGTCGCCGATGTAGGCAATGTTATTTTTGGTTAGATTTCTGTTTACCATAATTTGAACTAACACAGCCAATTTTTCTTTGATGCCCAAATGCAATTCAGTAATCTTGAGTTTTTCGGCTCTTTTGGCAACTGAAGGTGATATTTCTCCTGTAATAATCGCTGTTTCAATGTTGGTTAATTTGCGAAGTCTTTCAACACCCATTCCATCACGGATATTGAACTTTTTTAATACTTCACCATTTTCACCATAATATACTCCTGCATCCGTCAACACGCCATCACAGTCGGTAATGAGTAATTTGATATGCTTTGCTTTTTCGTGTACGCTCATGTTTAGTGATTGAGTGAGTTGTGAATTAGTGATTGATTTTCAATTGTGATTGAGTGAGTTGTGATTTAGTGATTGATTTTAAAATTTTGAGTTAGTGAGTTGCTAATTAGTGAATTATTTTTTTAATTATGATTAAATTTCAATTTTTCACTTTTTTAATCACTCAATCACAATTCACTAACTCACTAAATCACAATTATACAGCCGTCCATCCGCCATCTACGACCAAATTTGCTCCAGTCATGTAAGCCGAAGCGTCGGACGCTAAGTAAATTAATGCCCCTTGATAATCGCTTGAAGTTGCCATTCTTCCTAAAAGTGTTTTGGCAGAATAGTTTTTTACGAAATACTCATCTTGCGAATTTTCTACACCACCCGGCGAAAGTGTGTTTACTCTTACGCCTTTGTTGCCCCAATAAGCCGCCAAATAGCGAGTAAAATTGATGATTGCTCCTTTGGTAGTTGGGTACGATGGCGATTTGAAAAACAACTGTTCGCCAGCTTCGTTGCGGTAAATACTTTGGTCTGGTCCAACGATTCCGTAGGTAGAAGCAATGTTGATGATGCTTCCACTACCTTGTTCTGCCATTACTGTTCCAAATACTTGTGAGCATAAAAACACACCCAACACATTTACTTCTAAAGATTTGCGGAATGATTCTAATGGATATTTTTCAAAAGCAGAAAGCGAAGCCGCCAATTCTGGATTTTCAAACATATCGTTGATAGCGGCATTGTTCAACAAAATATCAATCGAACCGAAGCGAGCTAAAATTTCATTTTTTGCGTCTATCAAAGAGGTTTCATTCGTAACATCAATATTTACTCCTAAAGCATTTTCGCCCAAAGTTTCAGCAAAAGCTTTTGGATTCGCTTGAGCGATGTCTGCCACTACAACGTTTGCTCCAACTGCCTTTAAGGCTTCACAATGCTTCTTTCCGATAAGTCCAGTTCCACCTGTAACAATTGCCGTTTTTCCGACCAATGAAAACAGTTGAGGAATGGTACTTGTATTTATATTTTCCATAAAATGTTATCTCTAAAAACAAATTGCTAAAGAGGTTTAATCTAATTCAGCAAAGACATTTCATAATTCATCACTCATAATTCATAACTCTATTAGGCTTTTGCCAAAGCAGGCTTAATATTATAATTGCTTGTTTTTCTGAAAACAGCTTCTAATACTTCACCCTTCAAGTACGATTTTACATCTTTACTTTCGATAGCTTCTTTCAAAATTGGCATTACTTCACGGTAAGCCGAAAGGGTGTATTGAATGTCTTCGTCTGAGTGACTAAAACACATATTATGAAAACCAGCCCACAATACGCCACGCTTAATCATTTCTTGTTGCATCAAAGCTTTTACTTCTAAACCATTGCCTGCTTCTGGAGCGAAAGTCACCATTGAACGGCAGTTGTAGCCGATACATTTGGTCAGGTTTTCTAAACCAAATTCTTTAGCGATTTCGTTGTAACCGTCTTTGATAATTCCGCCTTTTTCATCTAAATAAGCAGGTACGTTTTTATCTCTGATTTCTTTAATGGTAGCAATACTTGCTGCCAAAGAAAGTGCTTCGCCTCCGAAAGTTGTGTAGCTAAATACTTCGCTGTTGAACAATTCCATTACATCCGCACGACCAGTCAATAAAGCAATTGGCATTCCGTTGGCACAAGCTTTCGAGTAAACTGCTAAATCGGGAGTAACTTTAAAATACTCTTGAGCTCCACCCAAAGCAATGCGGAAACCTGTCCACATTTCATCAAAAATGAGTAAAGTGCCATTTTCACGACAAACCTCAGCTAATTCTTGCAAGAAGTTATTTTGTGGTGCTTCAAAAATGAAAGGCTCAAGAATGATGGCGGCAACGTCTTCGTCTAAAGCTTCTTTGATGGCTTCGATATTGTTGTATTCAAAAGTGTAAGTCATGTTTTGAATGGCTTCTGGAATACCTGCATTACGGCTTGTAATACCGATATACCAGTCGTGCCAACCGTGATAACCACAGCAGAAAATCTTCTCACGACCTGTAAATGCACGAGCCACACGAATAGCTGCCGAACAAACATCTGCACCAGTTTTCGAGATTTTTACGGCTTCTGCATTAGGAATTACTTCTTGAATTAATTCTGAAAGTTCTACTTCTAATGGGTGCATCAACGAAAAAGTGATACCATCTTCCAATTGTTTTTTGATGGCTTCGTCAACCACTGGATAGGTATAACCCAAAGAAAGTGGGCCAATCGCAGCGTTGAAATCTATATATTCGTTGCCATCTACGTCCCACAGGTGCGAGCCTTTGCCTTTTTGCAAATACTTCGGTGCTACACCTTTGGTGAATTGCCCCGGGCCTTTGGCAAGTGTTTGTGTGATGGGCTTTTGTACTTTTAAAGCTCTGTTATACCAATTATCCGACTCCGTGATGTTGGGATAATTTTCGTTTGATTTTATCGTGTTGGGCATTTTTTTTGGACTTTAGGACTTTAAGATGAAAGACACAAGATTCAAGACAGAAGAAGCTTTGAGCCTTGAGCTATCAGAGCAAAAACTCAAAGCTCATTGCTCAAAGCTCAAGGCTCATAGCTGATAACTCACAGCTACTTCCAATATTTTCTCTGCCATTTGTTTTCCTGTGAAACCTTCGTATGCTAATACTTCATTCAAGCGTGCTGGTTTGAACCATTTTTCATTTAAAGCAATCGGTAAAACATCGGCTGTCATTCTGTTTTTCAATAAAGTTTCTGCTACGATACTGTACAAACCACCTGTCAAGAAATGGTCTTCAATCGTTACAATTAAATCTGATTGTTGAGCCGCTTTAATGATTGCTTTTTCGTCCACAGGTTTCAAACTTCTCATGTTGATTAAACCCACAGATTTACCTTGTTCACGCAAGATTTCAGCGGTAATCAAGGCTTGTTCAAACATAAAACCATAAACCAAAATCGTCACGTCTGTACCTTCTGAAATGATTTCAGCTTTACCAATTTCAAAATTTGTATCGTGCTGATACTTGGCTGGTCTGGTACAAATACGTACATAAGCAGGATTTGGCGTATTCCAGATTTTAGGTAACATCGTCACTAAATCGCTTTCGTCGGCAGGAGCAAAAACCTGCATATTCGGAATACCACGCATGATACTTACGTCTTCAATTGCTTGGTGCGTTGGGCCATTTCCATCCGACAAAAAACCCGGAATAAAACTGCTCAACTTTACAGGAAGATTGGCAATACCGGCATCAGTACGGATAAATTCAAAAGCACGCATCGACAAAAATGCCGACAAAGCATGAACAACAGGAATGCGTCCACGTAAAGCCAAACCTGCGGCAGCACCAATCATCGTTTGTTCGGTGATACCTGTATCTATAAATCTTTTTCCCAAAACTGCTGGTAGGTTTCTCACCAAAGCACGGTTTTCGGCAGTCATTACCACAAATCGCTCGTCAGCAAGGGCTGTATTTTTTAATAATTCTTCGTACATGATTTTATTTTTTTAGCTGTGAGCTATGAGCTGTCAGCTTTCGGTCATCGGCTTTCAGCTTTCGGATTTTAACCACACAACTTTAAACATTAAATCCGATATCTGACATCCGATACCCGAAATCCAACAAGCTATCTAACCACCAACACCTCTGATTCAATATTTGCTGCGTGAACGCCGTGTAATTCTTCCATCAATTGAGAAACTTCATTTTCTGAAAAATTACAGAACCAACGGTCGGCACGGGCTTCGATACTTGGTAAACCTTTTCCACGAACAGTATCAGCAATAATAACATTGAGTTTACCTTTCTGGTCAGCAATGGCTAAAAACGCTTCTTCTAAATCTTGGAAATTATGTCCATCTATTCTTTGAACATTTGCTCCAAAAGCCTTGAATTTATCCGCTAAAGGTTCTAAAGGAATTAAATCTTCCGTGGCAACATTCGCTTGAAATTGGTTGCGGTCGATTACAAAAATGAGGTTATCTAATTTGTAAGCATTCGCCACCAAAACGGCTTCCCAACAAGAACCTTCATTCAATTCTCCATCGCCCAAAATACAAACGATTTTGTTTTCTGTACCTCTGATTTTACAATCTAAAGCTACGCCCAACGAAACAGCAGGAAGATGTCCCAACGAACCAGAATGAAATTCAATGCCCGGAATTTTGGTGTTCGGATGCCAGTAAATATTATCGGATGTAGAAAGATGATTTTGTAAACGATTAGCCTCTAAAATACCCATTTCAACCAAAGTGCCATACAAAGCAGGTACATCATGTCCTTTTGAAAGAAACAGATAATCACGGTTGGGGTCGTCGAGGTTTTCTTTGCTAATATTTAAAAAGTCGTTGTAGAGATAAACCATCAAATCGGTAGCTGAAAGGGACGCTCCTACAAAACAACCGCCATCAGTGGACATTCCGATGATGTGTTCACGTACTCGCAAAGCGATACTTTTTAAGGTTTCTAATTTTTCTTCGGTCATTTTATTTATTTGGAATTTACGCTAAATGCTCAATTTGGTTTGCTCTTGTGAAATGGTTTTCAGTTCACCTAAATGATTTCTGTACCAATTTACGCCAGCAAAATGTTGGTTAATTTCATAGATTTCAGGTTTTTCTTGCAGAAGTGTCAAAATATCATCTAATGAAAATCGAGGATTTTGTGGATATAATTCTTCAAAAACTCGTTTGATAAATAAGTAATCTTCATGATAATCAATCGTAAAACGATGCGACATCGAGTAATCTAAATTCGTTTCCCAAACTACATTCGCCAAGCGAAATTTATCTGGATTTTCCCAGAAATAAGGCGTTGTATGTTCCAACTCTAAAGGTCGAACTGCTTCTTGCCAAGCTTTACTTAGTGCTTCCGAAGTCATGATTTCCACATCATTACCATCTGGATAAGTAGCAGGATGGAGGTTACTCACAAAATCATATTTCCCTTCGTTTTCAACATAAAAATCCAATACTTTATCCACAATATGTGGGTCAATCAATGGACAATCAGAAGGTATTTTGATAATAATATCAGCATTGGTTAATTTCCCAACCTGATAATGTCTATCTAATAAATTATTTAAACTTCCACGGAAACAAGTAATGTTTTTTGTTTGACAAAAAGTTTCAATAACATCATCTTGTTGGTCTTCAGAAGTAGCAATTACAATCGTTGCTTTGTGTTTAATTTGCTGTAAACGCTCTATCATTCTATAAAGCAGACTTTCTCCCAAAATGGGTAATAAAACCTTTTTGGGTAATCTACTCGACGACATACGTGCTTGAACAACAATAGTAATGGCAGTCATTTATATTATTTTAAATGTTATTGAAAGACTAATTCTGACTGAACAGCTTTGTATTGATATGTTTTAACAAAGTCTTCTTTTTTACCTTTGAAAGCTAAAAAATCACGACAAACCTGAGCAATATTTTTAGCAGAAGTACCTTTGTTTTGAATAGGCATTTGTCTTTCTAATTCTTCTTTATCGAAATAAGAATGTACTTTTTTACCCAATGCCATACCAACATACACTGCCGATGAATATTGTGTGATGAATTCTTCGCAATTAGCAATCATCGGATTAATATTTCCAGAAGTATAAATCAAAGTTCCTTCAGGCGTATTTTCCTTAATTTCCGCA
The DNA here is from genome assembly GCF_034930985.1 of Arcicella lustrica. Classification (NCBI taxonomy): domain Bacteria; kingdom Pseudomonadati; phylum Bacteroidota; class Cytophagia; order Cytophagales; family Flectobacillaceae; genus Arcicella; species Arcicella lustrica. Next base: position 6,540 of record NZ_JAYGIM010000005.1, on the reverse strand, counting down.
ACAGCCCTTTCCATTATTTCGTTAGGATGAAGTTTGAAGATGAGTTGTCTTCCAGCGGCTTTTTCTACACAATCTTTAATAAAGCCAATTCTATCTTCGGGTCTGAAGCATTCTCTGCTATCAGAAGTCGCTACTAAAACATAATCATGTAGAGGAAAATCGTTCTCCAAATATTGTTCACAATTGTCAAAATTTGGAATACCAGTTACTAAGATTTTGTGAGCCTTAGTACCAATCTTAGAGAAGCGTTCTTTGTAACCTTTTGAAGCAGCACAATAAATATCACAAAGATTTGAAGAACCATTTAATGCAGTACCAATTGCCCAATAGCGAGGAAGGTTTAATTTTTTGATGATTTTACTGAAAAAGTTATACTCATCAACCATTCCTTCTTGTACCCAAATAGTTTTTCTTTGAAGTAATCTGTCAGGAATAATCATATCAGAACAATAAACGACTAAATCGTATTGATTTTTTTTTGCCTTATAATCCATTTGAAGACTATTTTCAAGGCAAAATTTTTCAGAATTCGCTTTAAATTGACCAGACAAAACCGTTTTTGCTAAAAAATCAGTTTTATCAAGTACCCATTGTATGAAGGGCGAATCCACAAAAATTTGACTAAACCAACAATCATATTCAGGCAATTGCTTCGCAATTTGATGCATTTGAGTCGTTTGGTTGATTGAACCCGTGATGAATAATATCTTCTTTTGCATAAATGATTTGTGTTGGATTTAAAACAAAATTATCAAGCAAGTATTAGGTTAATATTATCTTGAAATTAAGTATTTGGTAAGTTTTCAAGATAATCAACGCAATTATAAATTCATGTGGTTAGTCAAATGTAAAGTAAAGTTACAGATTAGTCAATAAAATTGTTTAATCTGTATATATAGCAAAAATGACTAAAGAATAAGAGATGTATTAAGTATTTGATATTCAGTTGTTTATTAGAAATCGAATCGCATTCTAAATCTTATTGTTGGGTTGGCGCTAACATTTGGGTTTTCCAAGTAACTCAAACGTTTTACCAAGTCTAGTCTTAATACTTTAAAAATATTTTCAATACCAAAACTCATTTCCATATAAGGTTTCTTTTCTAATGAAAAGGTACTAGCTTTTCCATTTTCATCGGTAGGCATTACCAATAAACCATTTCCCGCAGTGGCTTTGTTTTGGTCGCTGAGTTTTCCAATCAAGCCTTTAAATGTAATTACTTCTCTTAGTTTTAATTTTCTGATTAGCGGTAATTTATTGAAAATGAATCCATTAAAATGATGGTCGATAAATAAAGCTCCATATTGGTCACTCACAAATTCCAAGAAATTCATTAAGTTATAAGCTTCAGGCTGATAAGCATAAGTTTGGTTGGCTCTATGAATTGTCAACAAAGCAAAAGGGAGAGGATTAAATGTTTTACCGCCTTCCAAAGCCACATCCGTATAACCAATTGGTGGAATGTAAATTCTTTTCTGAGCATAAGCCACGAGTCGATGGAAATTGTACTGACCATCCAACAATCCTTTCATGCCCAAAGTATATCTGATTTGGAAAGATGGATACTTATTAATAATCGGAATGCGATAATTTTTTCCTTGATAAAATTGCTCATTTGGTGCATATCTTAATCCAATCATTAATTCACTACTGATGATTTCTGGAATATTTTTCAGCGTCCCATCATTTTGCAAAGTATTGAAATACAAAGAACCAGTAGGCGTTTGGCGAATATTTTTAAAATTAATATTAACAGTTAAACCTGTTTTAGATTCATTCAGATAATCAAGATTGAGTACTTTATTGTAGGTCATTTTATTATTCTGACCTCTTTTGAATGAAAGCAAAAAATTGTCTTCCTGCACAAATTGTAATTCTTGTCCCGGAATTTTGATTTCATTTTGATACGAAATTCTGAAATGTTTAATAGGATAAGTATAAGTATTGTGGTCGGTTAAGGAAAAGGTTGCCGAGGCAAAATATTTATAACGTTCATCTCTAAAACCATAAGCCACATAGGTTTCAAAAGCCATTCGTTCACTAAAAGTTGGTGTCGTTCTACCGCCAATTCTAGCCCTAAATCCTTCAATCGGGTTGAAACTGTAAAAAGTATTGACTGGTCCAATCTCAAAACCACCCATTGGTTTATAACCTTCAAGCAAAAAAGTTGCCGTGTTCATTACTCTTTGGAAGGCTGGCACTTTTTTTACACTATCCACCATCGAATAAATGCCTAATTCTTTGCTTGATAAAGAATGATGCCGAGCTTGTTCCCAGAAAGCATCATCTCGTTTTTCAGCATCTTTTTGGATGTCGGTCTTTAAGCCTTCAAAAATATTTTTTTCAATCGCTTTATTGATAACATAGTCTTTATACGACACACTCCTTTGTCCGAAAAGTCCCATGCCATTTTCTTTTTTGAGGAGGTTGAATTCAATTGCTAAATCATCTTTGGTCAGCATCAAACCTTCGTTTTCAATAAAATCATATTCTTGCGAAACTCGTAAATCCGTTACAAAATTCACATTGATGTCTTTCGAAAAACCCATTTGTACTTTTCTAATCGCATAGCTTGAATCTAAAGAAATAAGCATTGTTCCTTGAAAAAGCTGGTCGTTTGAATTTCGTGGAGAAAAACCCAAATTCACACATTTTGTCCCTTTAAATTCTGTGGTGTCGATAATCACGTAACGATAAAACTGCGGAGCAACAGGAGCGGTTGGTCCTAAAAATTGCGTAGCTAAGAGTAAAATATTATTATCATAAACATTTACGTCTTGATAAAGTGCTTCTAAATATAACTTGATACCATTATTATCCACATAATTTCCCAAGCCCGTCATTTTTTCACCTTTAATTATCTCCTTTTTATTTTCAGGCAATTTTCTGAAATAAACGTCCGAAATGGTTTCCTTCAAATACATCGGCAAATTGACTTTCCCCGTGATTTGAGAAGTATCTAAATGGTTAAAAACGAAGTCAAATTTCCTGAGAGAACGTTTATTTCTAAACTTTTCAGAAACATTACTCAAATCAAATTCTAATTTTTCGTACTTGTTGTATTGATAAAAATCTAGCGATTCTTTTCTGTTTTGGGCTTTATGTTCAATTACTTTTCTGATTAATACAACCGCTGGATTATCTTTATTTCGATAGCGGTCTTTTTTGCCTTTTACGGTTACTTCTTGTAAATCAGTGTTTTGTGTTTTGAGTTTAAAGATTACAGAAACAATTTTTCTACCATCTATTTCTCTTACTTCAGGCGAATATCCTACAAAAGCGACTCTAAGTGTGGGTTTTAGTTGAGGGGTTTCTAAATAAAAACTGCCATTCATATCGGTCTGAGTACCTTGTTTAGTCCCCATGATACTGATATTTACGAAAGGCAAAGTTTCTCCAGTTTTAGCATCTATTACTTTGCCTTTGATTCTGGTAGTTTGCGCAAAAACCGGAGCAACTGCAAATACTAATAGTGTTAAGACTGAGTAAATTTTGAGTATTTTGAAATATGCACTCATTATAATTTTATGATTAAAATAAAGCAGTGAAGTACTTTTTGTACTCCTTTGTTAAGCTGTTTGAAAAAAAATCACTTGGCTTTCCTATAGAAGCGTATCAAAAAAAAGGAAAACAAAGTTCCTAGATGATTTTAGAAGAGTGGCTAATTAATATTTATATAATATTGTCCCAAAAGTAATAACTTATAATTAATATTTCAGTAACTGCATGAATGTTTGAAATACCTATTTTTGATTCCCTTATATTTTACAAGCAGACAACCGTTAGTGTTGTTTAAAAAACAAGAGAATGAATATTTTACCAAGTGCTTCAACCATGATAAAACTAATGGTAAGCGATTATGTATTTCAGATTAGAAAAATTTTGTTAGTTTTTCCTCAAAAACTGTCAAATGCAATTGTTTTGACAGTTTTTTCACTCTTGTTTTTTCAGCAGGAAATATATGCTCAACATAAAACGGAACATATATTTTTGATTACAACTGATGGTTTTCGTTGGCAAGAAGTATTTGGTGGAGTGGATTCTGTATTATTGAACAGTAAAGAATACACAAAAAATAAAGATAGAGTAAAACAAAATTTTTGGTCGGATACAGCAGAAATTAGTCGCAAAAAAATCATGCCTTTTGTTTGGAATACGATGGCAAAACAAGGGCAACTTTACGGAAACCGCTGGGCGGGAAATAAAGTGAATGTGAAAAATCCGTACTGGTTTTCGTATCCGGGCTACAACGAAATTTTGACTGGTTATGCCGACGATAAAGTAAATTCAAACGATAAAAATTTGAATGAAAATATTACCGTTTTAGAGTTTTTAAACAACCAACCAAAGTATAAAGGGAAAGTAGCGGCATATTCTACTTGGGATGTTTTTCCGTACATTATCAACGAAAAAAGAAGCGGAATTCCTGTGAATTCAGGGAAAGAATTGGTGGAAGGAAATCTGACAGAAAAAGAGAAAATCTTGAATGAAATTCAAAGTACTTATCCAAGTTTAGCCAGCGATCGCCACGATTTTATTACTTATTATTTAGCAAAAGAATATATCAAAAAGAATGACCCAAGTGTTTTCTTTTTGTCTTTTGACGAAACCGATGAATTTGCCCACGAAGCGAAATATGATGAATACCTTTTTGCGGCCAATACTGTGGATAAATTTGTGGGCGATTTATGGAATTACTGCCAAAATAATCCTAAATACAAAGACAAAACGACCATAATCTTAACTACTGACCACGGAAGAGGTAACAAGATTAAAAGTCAGTGGACAAGTCACGGACAAAAAGTGCCTGATTGTTATGAAATTTGGTTTGGCGTAATTGGTCCAGATACTCCAGCTTTGGGCGAAATCAAAACAGAAGGGCAATACTTTCAAAACCAAATTGCTAAGACTTTAGCGAAATTCTTAGGCTACGATTTCCAGAATGGGAAAGAAATAGGAGAAGCGGTGAAAGGAGTGATGAAGTAAATTTTGTCTGTTATCTGTTAATCGTAAACTGTTATCCCTTATGATTCCAAACATTACATTGGAACTGTCTTTTGAGATTTGAGTTTACTTTAACAGATAACAGATAACAGATAACAGATAACAGATAACAGATAACAGATAACAGATAACAGATAACAGATAACAGATAACAGATAACAGATAACTTATTTTAGAATATCCTCAACTCGTTTACGGCTATAACCTGCCGCAGTCGTCATGCCTTTTCCGCCAATCCCTGTTGAAATAAAAATTTTATCTTCAATTTGATACTCATAAGAACCCCCATCAGCCGTTTGCGAATAATAACCAGCCCAATAATTTTGAATTTTCCAGTTTGGTAAAGCCATAATTCTTTTGGCTTCTTTCAAAATTAAATCGTTGATATTCATATCAATTCCTAATGGCAATTTAGCGTTTTCGTCCACATCAGCGTACTCGTGCGAGTCGCCAATAATGATTGAACCATTCAAAGCCTGTTTAAACAAAATATGAATTCCCCATTCTTTATAAGGCTTTTGCCATTCTGGCGTTTGTAAATGTTGGTAGGAATTACAAGATTTAAAACTATCGTAACGACGAATCGAAAGTCCAGATAAAATATTTCCGTTCAATTTTACTTCTGGTAGCGGATAGGTCTGCATCATATTCAGTTTACAGATTTTCATACCGCTTTGGTTGAAAATTTCTGGAAACAAAATTTTGAACTCATGTCCGTTGCAAATCGCTACTTTATCTGCAAAGAGCTTTAGGTTCGTTGCAGTACTTACTTCACAAATTCCATTTTTGATTTCACAATTGATAACAGCCGTATTGTTCATAAATACCAAGCCAAAATCTTGTATCAACATTTGGCGAACTCTATGCACCATCGTTCTTGGTTCAACCGATACTTCATCTGGAAAGAACAATCCGCCCTTGTAATATTCTGAATTGAGATTCGGAAAACGTTCATAACATGATTTTCTGGAAAGAAGCGTAGAAGAATACTCTCTGATTTTAAACAAAGCTCTTGCTTCTTCTAAAAGTACCATTTCCTCATCGTCGGAAGCAAAGTAATAAGTGCCATTTTGACGAGCCGTAATATCAAATTTTGCTTGGATTTTCTTGTAAATGCCCAACGATTCACGACCATATTCAAACCAAGTATCTAAGGCTTGTCCAGAAGGAACAACTTGCCCGAAATTTCTAATAGTAGCTTCAATCGGCTCAGAATCTTTGTCAATTAATAAGACAGATTTACCTTGCGTGAGAGCGTGATAAGCATGAAAAGTACCAATATTTCCAGCTCCGATAACGATTAAATCATATTTGTTCATAAAGTGGTTTGTGCAAAAGAGATTATTTTAATTGTGAGTTAGTGATTTGTGAGTTAGTGATTTGTGAGTTAGTGATTTTTTAAACCGAAAGGTATTTTTGCTAAATTTTATTGATGTTGCAAGCTTTGTGTTTGCCCAAAATGTCTCTAAAATTAATAATTTGTTGTAGCGGCAAACCCTTGCGGTTGCCGTTTAGGATGCGGCAACCGCAAGGGTT